>NZ_WBKS01000016.1:0-73811 GCF_008868145.1 Micromonospora sp. AMSO1212t | reverse complement strand
CCCCTGAATGCGGGACGAATCCGGCATCGGTGGGGCGGCAAGTGCAAGATCGACGGCGTGAGGGCCGGGCCTCGGAGAGCATCCCGAGGATGGGTCAGGGGAGATCCGCGTTCACCTGGACCGTCGTGCCGGAGCCGAGGGACAGGCCGATTCGTCGTCCCACCAGGTCCAGGAGGGGCGGCTCGGATGAGGTGGTGGGGCTCGGCTCGCCGGTGGGGCCGGGCTCTCCGGTCGGAGCCGGGTCGCCCGTCGGGCTCGCGGTCGGCGCCGGGGTCACCTCGTCGGCAGGAGGGCTGGACGGTTCGGCGGGTGCCGGCGGACGGTCACCGGTGTGCGTCGGCGACGGCCGGGCGGCAGGTAGCGCGGTGGTGAGGACCCGTTCGCCCGACCACGCCGTCGTATTCGAGGGACGCTCCGGTCGCGGCGCGGGCCGGGTCGGCCGGGGCGCCGGGGGAGACGACGGATCGGCCGGAGTCACGACGGGCGCCGCCGAAGGAGCAGTCGTCGTGGCGGGAGTTGCGGCCGGCCGGCGCGGCGGACCGGTCTGCCCGGCCGTGGCCGTCCAGGTGCCGGCGGAGGTGACGCCCAGCAGCACGGCCATCGCTGCGACGCCGGCCGCGGCCAGCCGCTGGGGGAGCGCCCGCTCGGCCGGGGCGTCCCACGGGCCGAGCGGCCGGGGTGGCCGGGGCCGGGCGGCCCGGTGGGCGGACCGCAGCGCCTCGACGTCCTCGACGACCGCCCGCCGCGTACAGGCCGCGTCGGCGTGGGCCAGGGTGAGGTAGAAGCGGGCGTTCGCCGCGCCCGGCGCCGGCACGCGCAGGCCCGCCGGTATGCCGCCGTCGACGTCGTGCAGCAGGGTCACCGGACGGTCCGGGTGATGTCCCAGGCCGCGCAGATCACGCAGTGGCCAGTCCCGCCGGACGTCGTGCCCGGCAAAGGCCACCCGCCGGTCGGTCACCACGGCGGCGCCGCTGTCGACCACGCGCAGTCCCGCCGGTAGCGGGCCGTCGGCCGGATCGAGGCAGCCGGAGAGCGTACGGGCCGGAACCGGCAGTCCGGGCAGGTGCCGGGCCGTGGCCTCGACGAGGTCGACAGTGGGCAGGATGCGGTAGACGACCTCGCCGTCGTCCAGCGGTACCGGAAGCGTGGTGCCGGGCAGCGCACAGCCACGGAAGCCCGCTGCCTCCGTCGCCAGTCGATCGAGGTGCTCGGCGCGACGCCGCCAGATCCGGGCCGCCGCCTCGTACCTCTGACGCCCGCGCTCGTTCTCGCGCCGCGCCCAGGCCAGCCGCCGCCGCGGATGAACTCCGATCGCATCGGGTCGCCTCGCCGTCACACCAGGTACAACGCCCTGCGGAGAGCGCAGATACGTGAGCGCGGCTATCGTCCGGTTTGGCAATGGTATGCCCGTGATTAGACTTCGAGCATGCCGCGGATCGTCCAGTTGCTGGCCTCGCCCGTGCACCGGTACGTGGGCCGCCCCGCGGACGGACCCGCCCCCGCGCCACCGGGCGAGCTGGTCGACCGGGTGGAGCTTCGGGCCGGACTGGGCGTCGTCGGTGACCGCTACTTCGGCCGTCCCGCGCACCGGCAGGCGAGCGTCACGCTGATCGCGCGGGAGTCGCTGCCGCCCGGCGCGGACCTCACCCAGCTGCGACGCAACGTGCTGACCGACGGCATCCCGGTGGACGAGCTGGTCGGCCGCGTCCTCACGCTCGACTCCGGCGACGGCCCGGTCCGGCTGCGCGTGCACCGGGCCGCGCCGCCCTGCGCCTGGCTCGACGTGGTGGTCGGCCCCGGTACGTGGAAGGCGATGCGCCGCCGCGGCGGCGTGCGGTGCGCCCCGCTCACCGACGGTGTCCTGCGCGTCGGGCCGGTCACCGTGTCCGTGGACGATTGACCCGGTTCGGGAACTTTTCCCACCCGAGGGCCGACCAACCGGGGGCGACCGGCACTCCGGCGCCGGCAGGAGGGACGCCAGGAATGAACCGAGCGGGGCGCGCATCCGTACCGTCCGGCATGAGCACGCCGGACCGGCGGGCCGGCCGCGGATGAGCCCGGACGCCGACGACGAGCAGGTGACCGGGTGGGCGCGCCGCGCCGCCCGGGGAGACCAGCTGGCCGCGGCCGCGTTCGTCCGGGCCCTCCAGGCGCCGGTGTGGCGTTTCCTCGCCCACCTCGCCGGGCCCGGCGAGGCCGACGACCTCGCCCAGGAGACGTTCCTGCGCGCGCTGCGCAGCCTGCCCGGCTTCGCGGGCCGGTCGTCGGCGCGTACCTGGATCTTCACGATCGCCCGCCGGGTCGCGGTGGACCACGTGCGGGCGGCGACCGCCCGGCCCCGGGTCGCCGCGCTGCCGGACTGGCAGGCCGCCGCCGAGACGGCCGGCGCGGTGACCGGCGGCGGGGAGGACGGCGTCGTGCTGCGCGGTCTCATCGCCACGCTGGCGCCGGACCGGCGGGAGGCGTTCGTGGCCACCCAGGTGCTCGGCCTGTCCTATGCCGAGGCGGCCGAGGTGTGCGGCTGCCCGGTGGGCACCATCCGCTCCCGCGTGGCCCGGGCCCGGGAGGACCTGGTCGCCGCCTGGTCCGGCGACGCCCGCCACCGCCGGGCCCGCTGAGACCGCGACCGCCGGGACTCGGCGGGGCCGCGACCGCCGGGGCCTGGCGGCGGGACCACGACCGCCGGGGCCGGGCGGGACTACCGGGACGCAGAGGCCCGCGCGGCGGACCGTCAGGCGGCGCGCCGGTCGTCGCGGGCCTGTGCGGGGTACGGGCCGGGCGGCACCAGCCGCAGCGACGGCGCGGCCGGTTCCTCGGTCCGCAGCGCCCACCGGGATCCCTCCGACCGGCGCTGACCGGGCGGGGTGTCGCCGGGGCGCCGGCCGAGGCGGGACAGCACCAGCATCACAGCCCAGCCGACCAGCAGGAAGCCGTGGCTGACCAGCCGGGTCATCGCCACCTGCCCGGTGATCAGGTCGTTCACCGACAGCAGCACGAGCGTGGCGACGAACGCGCTGAGCATCGGCAGCAGGCCGGACGGGGCGGACCGGCGCGCCGCCACGTAGAGGAATCCGGCGCCGACTGCCACGTTCCAGGCCGCCGACTCGTGCCACAGGTGCTGGCCGGAGGCGTGCGCGTGCTCGACGACCGCCTCCCGGCCGATCTGGGCCAGGCCGAGTACGAGCTGCACCGCGCCGAGCAGGCCGAGTGCCCCGCGCAGCCCGAGCGTGATCCGGTGGCGGCGGCTGGGCCGGGGCGGGGGAGCGGCTGCGAGGACCGCGTCGACCAGGTCGGGCACCCGCGGGGCGAGCTGCGTACGGGCCCGCCGGGTCACCGACGCGGCCGAGTCGAACCAGCCGCGGCAGCCGGCGCAGCCGGTCAGATGGGTCTCGGCCGCCTCGATCTCCGACTCGGACGCCTCACCGTCCAGCTGTGCCGACAGGATCTCCCGCCACTGCTCACACACCATGTAGGGATAGTCGTCGGGACACCCCGCCTGGTTCCCGGCGGGGTGCGGGTCACGTCCGCGTGGCCGGTGACCGTTCCGCCCACGCGTGCAGCGCGTCCCGGTCGTCGGCCGAGTCCAGGTTCAGCGCCGCCTCGATGAGGGCGAGATGGGTGAACGCCTGCGGGAAGTTGCCCAGGGCGGTGCCGTCGGGCGCGCGTTCCTCCGGGTGCAGGCCGAGCGGCCCGGCCCGGCGGGCGAGCCGGTCGAAGATCTCGCGCGCCTCGCCGTGCCGGCCGGCCAGCACCAGCGCGGAGACCAGCTCGAAGGAGCAGAGCAGGAACGCGCCTTCGGTGCCGGGCAGCCCGTCGTCGACCCGGTAGCGCCGGATCAGGTCGGGCGCGACGGCGAGGTCGGCGCGGATCCGCTCGACGGTGGCGACCATCCGCGGGTCGTCGCCGGGCAGGAACCCGACCAGCGGCATCCGCAGCAGCGACGCGTCCGGCTCGGTGCCGCCGTACGCCATGACGAAGCTGCCGGCGCGCTCGTCGTACCCGCGGTCGAGCACCTCGGCGTGCAGCGCCTCACGTTCCCGGCGCCACCGGTCCACCGGGGCGGTGCGGTCGCCGAGCAGCCCGGCGAGGCGGATGCCCCGGTCCAGGCAGACCCAGGTCATCACCTTCGAGTTGACGTAGTGCCGGCACGGGCCGCGGATCTCCCACACCCCGTGGTCCGGTTCCCGCCAGCGCTGCGCCATGGTCTCGACGTGGCGCCGCAGCAGCGCCCACTGCGGGCCGGTCAGCTCGCCGGTGAGCAGCTGGTAGGCCAGCGCCGCGTCGAGGATGTGCCCGTACGTGTCGAACTGGATCTGGTGGGCCGCCTCGTTGCCGACCCGCACCGGCGCCGAGCCGGCGTAGCCGGACAGGTGTGGCAGCTCGCGCTCCTCGGTGGGGTGGCCGTGGATGCCGACGAGCGGCGCGAGCGGATGCTGCCGGGCGCAGACGCCGAGCAGGAAACGCAGGTAGCGGCGGCCCTCCTCGGCGTGGCCCAGGCGGAACAGCGCGAGCAGCAGCAGCGCCGCATCCCGGTGCCAGGTGAAGCGGTAGTCCCAGTTGCGAATCCCGCCGATCTCCTCGGGCAGCGACGTGGTCGGGGCGGCCAGCAGCGCGCCGGTCTCGTCGTAGGACAGGCCGCGCAGCACCAGGGCGCTGTGCCGGACCGCGCCGGCTGCGAAGCCGTCGTAGTGGCCGCGCGCCGACCAGGCCCGCCAGGTGGCGGCGGTCCGCTCGGTCAGCTCGCCGGCGTCGGCGAGCGGGGGCACCGGGTCGGCGTACCCGAGCAGCAGCGTGGCGTCCTGCCCGGCGCGCAGCTCCGCCTCGGCGACGAGCGTGCCGCCCTCGACGCTGACCGGCAGGTCGCTGTACAGCCGCAGCGGCGTGCCCTCGGCGTGCCAGCCGGTACCGTCGCGCCGCCAGCGCACCGGACGTGTCCCGTATCCGGGTCGGGGAGTCAGCTCGGCGCGGACCCGCAGCAGGCCGTCGGTGACCCGCAGCCGGCGCACCAGCACCCGCTCGGCGTGGATCGGCCGGTCGGCGGCGCCGGGCCGGACCGCGAGCAGGTCCTCGCCGGCCGCCGTGCCGGACGGGCCGGCCCAGGCGTTCTCCAGCACCAGCGTGTCCGGCCGGTAGCGGCGTCGCGGCGCCGGGCAGCCGGCGACGGTGAGCGTGAACCGGCCGCCCGCGTCCCGGTCGAGCAGCCGGGCCGCCACCGCGTCGCCCGCCGCGTCCGGTACGCAGAACCACTCGACCGCCCCGTCCGGCGCGACGAGCGCCGTGGTGTGCGTGTCGGACAGGAACGCGTACGCGTCGATCGGCGGGAACGACGGCGGCGACTCGGGCACGGCGGTGACTACCCGGGGCGGGCACGGGTAAGCGGGCCCGGGAGGGCCGCTGTGACACGCGAGTTCGTGAACTGGTCCGGCAGCCTCCGCTTCACGCCGGCGGAGCGGGCCGAGCCCGCCGACGAGGCCGAGGTGTGCGCGCTGGTACGCCGTGCCCGGGAGAGCGGCGCGACCGTCCGGCCGGTCGGCTCCGGGCACTCGTCCAGCCCGCTGGTGCGTACCGACGGGATCCTGCTGAGCCTGGACCGGCTGTCCGGCGTGATCTCCGACGACGGGCGCCTCGCGACCGCGTGGGCCGGCACCAAGCTCAGGGCGCTGGGCGAAGGGCTCTACGACGCCGGGCTGGCCATGGACAACCTGGGTGACGTCGACTACCAGTCGATCGCCGGGGCGACCGCCACCGGCACCCACGGCACCGGCATCGGCTTCGGAAACCTGAGCACGCAGGTCACCGGCGTACGCCTTATCACCGGCACCGGCGACGTGCTGGACGTCGACGCGCGCCGCAACCCGGACCTGCTGCCCGCCGTCCGTCTCGCCCTCGGCGCGCTCGGCGTGGTCACCCGGATCACGCTCGACGTGCAGCCGACCTACCAGCTGCACCGCCGCTCCTGGTGCGCGCACCTGGACTGGACCCTCGACCACCTCGCCGAGCTGCAGCACACCAACCGCAACATGGACTTCTACTGGTACCCGCGCAGCGACCGCACGCAGGTCCGGGTGATCAACCGCATCGACACGGACGCCGCGCCGGAGCGGGCGGAGGTCCGGTTGCCGGACGGCGAGCCCCGGCAGAGCCAGGTCGGGCCGACCCACCGCACCATTCCCCGCGACCGGGAGCTGCGCTTCGAGGAGATCGAGTACATGCTGCCGTCGGAGGCGTTCCCGGCCTGCTTCGCCGAGGTACGCCGCCGGGTACGCGACCGGCACCGCCGGGTGGCCGCCTGGCGGGTGCTCGTGCGCACCATAGCCGCCGACGACATCTGGCTCAGCAACGCCTACGGCCGCCCCACCACCACGATCGCCTGCCTGCAGAACACCTCGCTGCCGTACGAGGAGTACTTCCGGGACGTGGAGGCGGTGTTCCGGCACTACGGCGGACGCCCGCACTGGGGCAAGAAGCACTGGCTCGGCGCGCGGGACCTGCGTCCCCTCTTTCCCCGCTGGGACGACTTCCAGGCGGTGCGCCGCCGGCTCGACCCGGACGGGGTGTTCCTCACCCCGGACCTGGCCCGCCTGCTGGAGGAGTCGTGAGCGGGCCGGTCGGCGCCCGGATCTGGGTGGTGCCCGGCGGGCACGTGCCCTTCCCCGCGCACGGCCCGGAACCGGCGTTCACCGCGTTCGACCAGCTCTGCGTGCTCAACGCCGCCGACGAGGACGCCGAGCTGGAGCTGGACTTCTACTACCAGGACGCCGAACCGGTCGGACCGTACCGGATCCGGGTCGGCGCCCGACGCATCCGGCACGTGCGGGTGAACGACCTGATCGACCCGGAGGCGGTACGGCTGGACCGCCCGTACGGCTGCGTGCTGCGCTCCCCGGTCCCGGTGGTGGTGCAGTTCCTGCGCCAGGACACCCGGCTGCCCGGCGTGGTGGCGCTGACCGGCACGATGGCGTACCCCGGGTGAGGTTCGAGCGGGCGACCGCGGGTACCCCGGCGCATGCGGGATGCCGTCGACCGGGTACGCGACGCCGGGCGGTCGAGCCGCCGGAGGCTGCGCACGTACTTCCTCGTGGCGGTCCAGGCGGGCCTGGCCGCGACGTTGGCCTGGACGGTGGCCCGTGAGCTGCTCGGCAACCCCGACCCGACGTTCGCGCCCGCCGCGGCGGTGAGCGTCATCGCCGCCTCGCTCGGCAACCGCACCCGGCGGACCGTGGAGCTGGTGGTCGGGGTGGTCCTCGGCATCGTCGTCGGCGACCTGCTGGTGCGTCTCTTCGGCACCGGCCCGTGGCAGACCGGCGTGATCGTGTTCCTGGCGGTCTCCGCGGCGGTACTCGTCCGCGGCACCGGCGCGCTCGTCACCCAGGCCGGCGGTACGGCGGTCCTGGTCGCCACGCTGACCCCGGTCTCGCCCGACCTGGAGCTGCCCCGGACCGTCAACGCCCTCGTCGGCGGCGTCGTCGGCCTGCTCGTGGTGCTGGTGATCGCGCCGCTGAACCCGCTGCGCGCGGTCCGCCGCGTCGCCGACCCGGCGCTCGACACGTTCGCCAGCCAGATGACCGCCTCGGCGGAGGCGCTGGCCCACGCCGACGTGCGCGCGGCCGACGAGGTGCTGGCCCGGATGCGCGCCGCCGAGACGGAACTGGACCGCATCGACGAGATGGTCGGCGCCGCCGACGAGGTGGTCCGCTTCTCCCCGGTGCGCTGGCGGCGACGGCGGGCCCTGGCCGCGTACCGGCGCGGCGCCGAGCACCTGGACCGGGCGTTCCGCAACAGCCGGGGCATGGTCCGCCGGATCGGCACCGCGTTGCGGGACCGGGAGCCGGTGCCGCCGGAGCTGCCCGCCGCGCTGGAACACTTCAGCGAGGCGATCCGGCTGCTGCACCGGGCGTCCCTGGCCGCCGACGAGCCGGTCGCCGCCCGGGAACGGGTGCTGCGCGCGGTCCGCGCCGCGGGCGAGGCGTGCCGGCAGGACATCGGCTTCTCCGGCACCATCGTGGTGTCGCAGCTGCGGACCGTCGCCAACGACCTGCTGCGCGCCACGGGCGTACCCGCGGACGAGGCCCGCCGCCAGGTCCGCCGCGCGGCGGCGGCCCGCTGAACGGGCCGCTCACACCTCGGTCAGGCGGGACTTCTGCACCTTGCCCATCGCGTTGCGGGGCAGGGCGCCGACCAGCCGCACCTGCCGGGGGCGCTTGTGCGCGGACAGGTGCCGCGCCACGAAGTCGATCAGCTCCGCCTCGGCCACGCCGTCGCCGACCACGTACGCGGTCACCTGCTGCCCCAGGTCGGGATGGGGTGTGCCGACCACCGCCGCCTCCCGCACCCCCGGGTGGGCCAGCAGCGCGTCCTCCACCTCGCCGGCCCCGATCCGGTACCCGCCGCTGGAGATCAGGTCGGTGGCGGCCCGGCCGACGATCCGGTGGGCGCCGTCCGGGCCGACCGTCGCGACGTCGCCGGTGCGGAACCAGCCGTCCGCCGTGCGGGTGGCCGCGTCGGCGTCCGGCCGGTTCAGGTAGCCGTCGAACAACGTGCCGCCGCGTACCTGGAGCTCACCCATCGCGCCGGCGGGCAGCGGGCCGCCGTGCTCGTCCACCACCCGCGTGCGCACGCCGGGCAGCGGCACGCCCACCGTGCCGGGCCGTCGGGGACCGTCCGCGCGGGCGCTCACCGTCACGAGCGTCTCGGTCATCCCGTACCGCTCCAGCGGCCGGTGCCCGGTCAGCCCGGCCAGCGCCGCGAAGACCGGCTCCGGCAGCGCCGCGCTGCCGGACACCAGCAGCCGGGCGCCGCGCAGCGCCCGCGCCGCCGCGGGTTGCGCCGCGATCCGCGACCAGATCGTGGGTACGCCGAAGTACATCGAGGCGCCCGCCGCCGCGTACCGCTCGGGGTGGGGCCGGCCGACGTGGCGCAGGCGGCTGCCGACGCGCAGCGGGCCGAGCACGCCGAGCACCAGTCCGTGCACGTGGAACAGCGGCAGGCCGTGCGTCAGCACGTCGTCCGGGGTCCACGCCCACGCGTCGGCGAGCCCGTCCAGGCAGGCGGCGATCGCGCGGCGGGACAGCACCGCGCCCTTCGGCGCGCCGGTGGTGCCGGAGGTGTAGAGGATCAGCGCGGTGGCCGCCGGGTCGGGCTCGGGGTGCCGGGTGTCCGAGCGCCGGGCCAGGTCCAGCGGCACGACCGGCGGCGAGCCGGCGTCGGCGTCCGGTGCGCCCGGCGCCGCCAGCAGCAGCTCCGCGCCGGAGTCGCGCAGGATGTGGTCGCGTTCCATCGGGCCCGCGTCGGGCGGCACGGGCACCACCGCCGCGCCTGCCAGCAGCCCGCCGACCACGCCGACCACCGTCTCCAGGCTCGCGGTGGCGGGCACGGCCACCCGGGCCGCGCCGCGCAGGTCGTCGGCGACCGCCGTCGCCGCCCGGCGCAGCTCCACCCAGGACAGCGACCGGTCTCCCACCCGCACCGCGCCCGGGCGGTCGTCGGTGGTCTCGGCGAGCCGGCTCAGCAGCGACACGGGCACCCCTTTCACCGGTACGTCCGCCCGGTGTGTCGGCGGATCCACCGTGACCGTAGCCGGGGCGGACACCCCGGCCCGGCGCGCCGTCAGGAATGTGTCATCGTGGTCGGCGGCGAGGGAGGGATGGGCATGTCGGGTCCGTTGCGCGGGGTGCTGGTCGCCGACTTCTCCCGGATCCTCGCCGGGCCGTACGCCACGATGCTCCTGGCCGACCTCGGCGCGGACGTGGTCAAGGTGGAGGCGCCCGGCGGCGACGACACCCGCGGCTGGCGGCCCCCGGTGCGCGACGACGTCTCCACCTACTACCTCGCGGTGAACCGCAACAAGCGCTCGCTGGTGCTCGACCTGACCGATCCCGGCGACCGGACGCTGGCGCGCCGGCTGGCCGACCGGGCCGACGTGCTGATCCAGAACTTCCGTCCGGGCGCGCTGCGCCGCTTCGGCCTCGACCACGACACGGTCACCGCCCGCAACGCCCGCCTGGTCTACGCCTCGATCAGCGGCTTCGGCGCCGCCGGGGGCGCCGACCTGCCCGGGTACGACCTCATGGTGCAGGCCGCGGCCGGGCTGATGAGCCTCACCGGCGACGCGGACGGCCCGCCCTACAAGGCCGGGGTGGCCGTGTTCGACGTGATCGCCGGACTGCACGCGGCGGTCGGGATCCTGGCCGCCCTGCGGCACCGGGAGGAGACCGGGCGCGGGCAGCACGTCACAGTGGACCTGCTGTCCTCGGCGTTGTCCGGGCTGGTCAACCACACCAGCGCGTACGTCGCGGGGGGAGCGGCGCCGCACCGGATGGGCAACGCGCACCCGAGCATCGTGCCGTACGAGCCGCTGCCCACGGCCGACGGCGAGCTGGTGGTGATCGCCGGGAACGACGGGCAGTTCCGTACCCTCTGCCGGGTGCTCGGAGTGCCGGAGCTGGCCGACGACGCGCGGTTCCGCCGCAACGCCGACCGCACCGCGCACCGCGACGAGCTGCGGCCGCTGCTGGTGGCGGCGCTGTCCCGGCGCGGCAGCGCCGAGTGGTTCGCCTTGCTGCGTGCGGTGGGCGTGCCGTGCAGCCCGATCAACTCGGTGGCCGAGGGGGTCGCGCTGGCGCAGGGGCTCGGCCTGGAGCCGGTCGTGGCGGCCGGCGGAGTGCCGGGCATCCGCAACCCGATCGGCCTGTCCGAGGCGCCGCCCCGCTACGACCTGCCGCCGCCGGGCCTCGACGAGCACGGCGCGGAACTGCGCGCCTGGCTCGCCGCCGAGTGAGCCCGGCCCCCCGCCGGGCGGCTCGTCAGAGCGTCTCGACCAGGCGGAAGCGTTCCAGCACGGCCAGGGTGTCGTCGTCCACCGTGAAACCGGGGTCGCCGAGCCAGCCGCGGTAGTCGTCGCCGTGCCAGAACCGCTCGTGGCCGGCCCGCCAGGCGGCGACCGTCTCGAACCCCTCGCCCTCGTCGCGAGCGTGGTCGAGGTCGACGTCGCCGAGGCGGGCGACGCGCACCTCGACCAGCTCGATCACCGCCACCGGCCGGCCGTCGGAGTCGATGACCGCCGAGCGGGTGCCGACTGCGGGCAGCTGCTCGCCGTCGATCTCGTAGTCCTGGACCAGACCCGTGGTGGTGGTCTTGCTCCCGTCGAGCACGGCGGCGACGAGCTGGTCGCGCAGCGGGCCGGGAAACGCGAACTCGAAGGTGGGCAGGTCGGCGTCCATGCCGCGCAGCGTAGCCGGGTCACGCGGGGCGGGCGAGCGCCTTGCGCGGCACCCGGCCAGTCAGCCCGGCCAGTCAGCCCCGGCCGCTCAGCCCGGCGGCGGCAGCGTCCGGTCGAGCCAGTCGAGCAGCACCCGCTCGTACTGCGGGCTGACGCCGTCCAGGTCCTCGCGCTCCCCGAGCGTGGGGGCGTGGTCGCAACCGGCCAGCCGGGCCACCGTCAGCTCGGCGTCGCGGCCCGCCCGCCGCCACACGGCGAGGCTGTCCTCGATCGGGATCCACGCGTCCGTCTCGCCGTAGCAGAGCAGCACCGGGCCGGTCAGCCGCGCCAGCACCGGCGCCGGGTCGTAGTCCATGTCGGTCCAGGTGCCGGGCGTGGCGGGCAGCTCGTCGGGCAGGAAAGCCAGCGGGAACCAGGGGCGGCGCACGGCGACGTCCAGCTCTGCCTGCGCCACCGCGCGGGGCACGTCGCCGCGCAGGAAGTCCTCGGCGAGTGCGCGCAGCCGGGCCAGCTCAGCCACGTCGGCGGGGCCGTACCCGTTGCGGCGCAACTGCTCGGCTGTGCCGTAGCGCATCTGCCTCGCGGGGCTCACCCCACTGCACCCGACCAGGACCAGGAAGTCAACCGGGCAGCGGGTGGCGGTCAGCGCCGCCGCCCACGCGCCCTGGCTGAAACCCCAGAGCCCCACCGGGGCCGCCCCGACGTGCCGGCGCAGCTCGGCGAGCGCGGCCGACGCGTCCGCCGCCTGGTCGGCCAGCGGCACGTCGTGCCCGCCCGGCCGGGGGCGGCGGTCGTAGCGCAGCACCGCGATCCCGGCCGGAGGCAGCAGCCGGGCCAGGTGCGCGTACAGGAAGTAGGAGCGCCGCTCGGCGTGCGAGCCGTGCAACACCACGAGGCCACCGCGTACCGGCCCGGCCGGCAGGTCGAGGACCGCCGGCAGGCTCGCCGCGCCGACTGTCGTCTCCACGCCGGGCAGTGAACCACGAACCGTCCCGGCCGGTGGTCCCGGCCGTCGTCCGGAACACCCGCGTGCGTACGCTGACCAGGTACGTCGCCGCGACCGTGGAGAACCGCCATGACCAGCCCCGCACCCCGTACCGTCCGGGTCGCCCGCCCCGAGGACGTGGCAGCCCTCGTGGACCTGATCGAGTCGGCGTACCGGGGCGAGCGCAGCCGGCAGGGCTGGACCCACGAGGCGGACCTGCTGGCCGGGCAGCGCACCGACCCGGAGATGGTGGCCGCGGCGGTCACCGGCCCGGGCGGCGTGGTGCTGGTCGCCGAGCAGGGCGGCGACCTGGTGGCCTGCTGCCAGCTGGAGCGCCGCGACGACCACGTGTACTTCGGGATGTTCGCGGTGGCCCCCGGCCGGCAGGGCGGCGGCGTGGGCCGGGAGCTGCTGGCCGAGGCCGAGCGCTACGCGGCCGAGCAGTGGCACGCCGGCGAGATGCGGATGACAGTGATCGTCCAGCGCGACGACCTGATCGCCTGGTACGAGCGGCGCGGCTACGTGCGCACCGGTGAACTGAGCCCGTTCCCGTACGGCGACGAGCGCTTCGGCGTGCCGCTGCGGGCGGACCTGGCATTCGAGACGCTGCGCAAGAAGCTCGGCTGACTCAGCCCGGCCGGTCGACGAGCGCCACCAGCTTCTTCGGGGCCAGCACGCAGTAGCTCTCGGTGAGCAGCTCGGCGACCTCGGTCCAGTCCGTGTCCGCGTCCAGCCGCAGCCCGACCACGTCGGCGGCCCAGTCCGGCTTGAAGAAGTGCGGCCCGGCCGCGAGCAGCCCGGCGATCTCGTCGCCGGGGGAGCGGAACGTCATCACGCAGACCGGCTCGTCGGTTGCCGCGGCCCGCGCGTACGCCGCCTGGTGACCCGGGTCGACGGTGAGCACGTGGGCGAATGTCCGGCCACGGACGCGCCATCGCACGCCCACCCAGGCCGCTTCCTCGTAGGTCTCCGGCAGGCCGAGGCAGACCGGCCGCAGGCGGTCGAGGTGCTCGGGTGGGACGTCTCCGGGGCCGGTCATGCGCGCAGGCTAGCCGCAGCCTCCGACAATCCGGCCGCACCGGCGTGGCGGCCCGCCGCCGCGCGTCCGGGACGGAAATGTCGTAGCCGGGGAGTACGACAGCGATGAGTTTCGGTGAGCCGCACGGTCATTGCGGGGAGAACCCCTCGGACGAGAGGACGAGACATGAGCGGCGTACGAGTACTTGTCGGCACGCGCAAGGGCGCGTTCATCCTGACCTCGGACGGCAAACGCGACGACTGGACCGTCGACGGGCCGCACTTCGGCGGCTGGGAGATCTACCACCTGACAGGTTCACCTGTCGAACCGGACCGGCTGTACGCGTCCCAGTCCGGCGGCTGGTTCGGGCAGCTGATCCAGCGCTCGGACGACGGCGGCCGGACCTGGGCCACTGTCGGCAACGACTTCGCCTACAGCGGCGAGGTGGGGCAGCACCTCTGGTACGACGGCACCCCGCGCCCGTGGGAGTTCAAGCGGATCTGGCACCTGGAGCCGTCCCGCCACGACCCCGACACCGTGTACGCGGGCGGCGAGGACGCCGCCCTCTACCTGTCCACCGACGGCGGTCAGAAGTGGTCCGAGCTGACCGCGCTGCGGCAGCACCCGACCGGCCCGTCCTGGCAGCCCGGCGCGGGCGGGATGTGCCTGCACACGATCATCCTCGACGCGGCCGACCGGGACCGGATCTACGTCGCGATCTCGGCGGCCGGCGCGTTCCGCAGCGACGACGGCGGCGCGAGCTGGCTGCCGATCAACAAGGGTCTGCGTTCCGGCGAGATCCCCGACGAGGACTCTGAAGTCGGGCACTGCGTGCACCGGCTCGCCCAGCACCCCTCCCGGCCGGACACGCTGTTCATGCAGAAGCACTGGGACGTCATGCGCACCGACGACGCGGGCGCCAACTGGCGGGAGGTCAGCGGCGACCTGCCGACCGACTTCGGCTTCCCGATCGCGGTGCACGCGCACGAGCCGGAGACGGTCTACGTGGTGCCGATCACCAGCGACTCGCTGCACTACCCGCCGGAGGGCAAGCTGCGCGTCTACCGCAGCCGTACCGGCGGCGAGCACTGGGAGCCGCTGACCGAAGGGCTGCCGCAGTCGCACTGCTACGTCAACGTGCTGCGCGACGCGATGGCCGTCGACACGCTCGACCCGTGTGGCATCTACTTCGGCACCACCGGCGGTCAGGTCTACCACTCGGCCGACGGCGGCGACACCTGGGCGCCGATCGTGCGGGACCTGCCGGGCGTGCTCTCGGTCGAGGTCCAGGTGCTGCCGTGATCCGGGTGGTGCTGCCGGCACACCTGAAGAACCTGGCGCACGTCACCGGCGAGGTACGCGTCGAGGTGGCCGGGCCGCCCACCCAGCGGGAGGTGCTCGACGCGCTGGAGACCGCGTACCCGATGCTGCTCGGCACGATCCGCGACCGGCACAGCGGGAAACGCCGGCCGTTCGTCCGCTTCTACGCCTGCGAGCTGGACCTCTCCAACGAGTCCCCGGACGACCCGTTGCCGGAGGAGGTGGTCGCCGGCAAGGAGCCGTTCATCGTGCTCGGCGCCATGGCGGGCGGTTGAGCGGCACGACCGGCGGTTGAGCGGCACGACCGGGAACCGCGCTCGCCAGCGCCACGTCTGACCGGCATGACCCGTCACGGATACCGGACGCTCGGATGCACGCTGACCGTCGCGCTGGCTCTCGCCGGCTGCACCGCGTCACCGCCGGCCGCCGACCCGCCACCCACCGGGCGGGTCGTACCGGCCGGCGGGCTGCGGCTGGTGGCGTTCGACGGCTGTGACGAGGCGCTGCGGCAGCTCCGCACGGCCGCGAAGGCGGCGGTCGGCCCGTGGGGATTCGGCGCGGACGACCTCCGGCAGTTCAGCGCGGAACGGGCGACGGCGCTCGGCGGCGTCGCCAAGGACGCGAGCGGGGCGTCCGCGGCGGGCTACTCCGGCACCAACGTGCACGAGGCCGGCGTGGACGAACCGGACCTGGTCAAGACCGACGGGAAGCGGATCGTCACGGTCACCCGGGGCGTGCTGTCAGTGGTCGACCCGGCGAGCCGCCGCGTGACCGGCCGGCTGGCGCTCGATCCCGACGTCGAGCGGTTCTCCGGCGGCGAGGCGAGCCTGCTGCTGCACGGCGATCGGGCGCTCGTGCTGCTGCGCGCCGGCCGGACCGTCAAGGGCCCCGTACCGGGCAGGCAGACCCGCCCGGGCACCACCCCGCAGGCCCGGCTGGTCCTGCTGGACCTCGCCGGACCGCCGCGCGTGGTCGGGGAGTACCGGATCGACGGCCTCCTGGTCGACGCCCGGCAGTCCGGCGCGACCGCCCGCGTGGTGATCCGGTCCGCGCCCCGGCTCGACTTCCCCTACCGGCCCGATCGCAAGACGGACGCCCAGCGGATCGCCGCCAACCGCGCGGTCATCGACAAGGCCACGCTCGACGACTGGCTGCCCCGCTACGAGATCCGCGACGACGTGCGGACCGTCGGCACCGGACGGATCGGCTGCGACCGGGTCAGCCGGCCGGCCGGCTTCTCCGGCGCGTCGATGGTGACCGTGCTCAGCTTCGACCTGGGCGCGTCCGCGCTCGGCGCCGGTGACCCGGTCACCGTGGCCGCCGACGGCGACACCGTCTACAGCAACGGCGCACGCCTCTACGTCGCCAACGACCAGCGCTGGCGGACGTGGCGTGGCGGGCCGTCCGCGGCACGCGACACCAACACCGAGATCTACCAGTTCGACACCGCAGCGGGCACGCCCCGCTTCGTCGCCGCCGGGTCCGTGCCGGGCTGGCTGATCGACCAGTACGCGCTGTCCGAGTGGGACGGTCACCTGCGCGTGGCGACCACGACGGGCGACACCTGGGGCCGGCGGACCACCTCGCAGTCCGGCGTCTACGTGCTGCGCACCGACGGCGCCACGCTGACGCGGGTCGGCGCGGTCACCGGCCTGGGCAAGGGCGAGCGGATCTTCGCGGTGCGGTTCGTCGGCGGCACCGGATACGTGGTCACGTTCCGGCAGACCGACCCGCTGTACGGAGTGGACCTGCGTGACCCGGCCGCGCCCCGGGTCACCGGCGAGCTGAAGATCAACGGGTATTCGTCGTACCTGCACCCGGCCGGCGACGGCCGCCTGATCGGGGTCGGCCAGGACGCGACCGAGCAGGGACGGGTGACGGGCACGCAGGTGTCGCTGTTCGACGTGGCCGACCCGGCCCGGCCGGCACGGATCGCCCAGCACCACGTCGCGGGCGGCTGGTCCGAGGCGGAGAACGACCCGCACGCGTTCCTGTACTGGGCGCCGGAGCGCCTGGTGGTGATCCCGGTGCAGCGGCCGGGCGTGGTGACCGACCGGGCCGACAGCGTCAAGGGCACCCCGTCCGGCGGTGTGCTGGCGCTGCGCATCGGCGACAAGGGCTTCACGGTCGCCGGCGCCGTCGACCATCCGGGCGCGCTCACCGACGGCGGCGAGTGGGCCCCGATCCGCCGCTCGCTGATGATCGACGGCGTGCTCTGGACGGTCTCCGACGCCGGTCTCAAGGCGACCGCCCTGTCCGGCATGACCACCCTGGCCTGGGTGCCGCTGACCTGACGCGACGGCCGGACCTCGCCGCGCCACGGGCGCGCGACGAGGTCCGGCACGTCACTGTTCCAGCGCCGCCTCGGCCGCCGCGACCTGCGGGCCGACCCGCAGCGCGTACGCGACGACGCCGCCGAGGAGGAACATCGCGGCGGTGACCGCGGCGATCCGGTTGCCCGGCTCCTGCGCCATCCACAGCGCCACCTGCCGCCAGGCCGGCCCGCCCGGCGCGGCCAGGAACGCCCCCAGGGCGGCCCAGGCGGTCGGCACCTGCCAGGCGGCCCGCGCGCCGGCCAGCGCGGCGCCGAGCCCGACCAGCCCGATCAGCCCGGCCGTGTTGCGGGCCAGCACGGCCGGCGGCCCGAAGTCGGCGCCGAGAACCCGGGCGGCGGCCAGCATCCCGACCACCGCCGCGCCGTACGCGAGCAGGTGCCCGGCCCGGCGCGGCGGCCAGGACCACGCGGCGGTCCGCTCCAGCGCCGCGTCGGTGCCGGCGAGCGTCGGCCCGAGCGGCGCCACCGCCAGCGCGGTGGTGAGCACGGCGAGGCCGGCGGGCACCTCGGGGTGGTCGGTGAAGGCGGACCAGGCGACGGCCATCACGGCCACGGCGACCGCGGATCCGGCCAGGGCGGCGGGCAGCCGGCGGGACCGCACGTACAGCGGCAGCCAGCGGCTCACGGCGCGGCCCGCCCGGTGAGCGCCGGCATCAGGTCCGGCTCGCAGCGCGTGGCCGCGTCCCGCAGCGCGGTGACCCGCCGCAGCTGCTCCGGCTCGGGCAGCGCACGCAGTTGCCGCACCCCGGCCCGGATCTCCTCCTGCTGCTGGTCGGCGTACCGGTATCCGGTCCAGGAGTCCCACAGCCGCACCGTCTCGGTGTCCAGCAGCCAGGCCGCGACGATCGCCGGGGCGATGTCGTCGCCGCTGCGCCCGCAGCCGGACCACATGGTGCCGCCGCCCAGGGCGATGCGCTCGGCCACGTCCGCGGCCCGGCCGGTGTCCGGGTCGACCTCGAGGAGGAACTGGACGGTGCCGGGCGCGGGCCTGGGCCGGTGCCACTGCTCGCTGTCGTTGCTGCCGATGGTGTCCAGCCGCAGTTCCACCGCGCGGGTCGGCGCGCCGGGCAGCTTCGCCAGCGCGTTCAGCCCTCGGCGGGCCTCGGTGGTGACCTCGGGCAGCAGGTGCGCGTTGACTGCCGTGACGCACACCTGCGGCGCGCCGTCGGCGCAGACGTAGCGGCGCGCTCCCGCGTCGAGCTGCCAGATCCCGGCCGGGCCGGGCACGCCGATCAGCACGAGACCCACAACGCCGCCGGCCAGCCCTGCGAGCGCGCCGGCCCGGGTCAGCCACGACCCGCCCGCCGCCAGTAGCAGGCCGGCGAGGACCAGGCCGGCCCCCAGCGCCAGCCGGCTCAGCAGCAGCCGGTCCGACAGCGTCTCCCACGGCGTGTCCGGCGGCCAGTTGATCATGAGAGACACGTTCGACACCTTGCTGTCCCCACCGACGAGCATGGACGTGCCCTCCTGCGCGACCAGCGCGGCGGCGGCCAGCAGCGGGGGCAGCAGCGGTGAGGACCACAGGCGGCCGACGGCCGTGCCGCACCAGGCCGCGCCGACGAGCACCAGCACGTCGACCAGGGGCCCGGCGAGCCCGCGTACGCCGAGGTAGGCGCCGCCGGTGGCGATCAGTGCCGCGCCGCCGGCGAGCACGAGCAGGTGCGCGGCCCCGACGGCGACGCCGAGCGCGGTCATCGCCGGCAGCGCGCGCTGCCAGCGGGGCCGGCCGGTGCTGTTCATCAGCTCGTCGGCGCGGGTGCGCCGGTCCCGACGGCCGAGCACTGCGCCGCCGGCCAGCGCGAGGGGCATCAGGAAGAACACGGCGGAGGAGTGCACGTAGCCCAGCCGCAGCCACTGTCCCTGCCAGAAGCTGTACATACTGGCGACGCCGAGGATCCCGATGGCGAGGAGCAGCACCGCCACGGCCGGGGCGTTGGAGCGGCGCAGTTCGACGCGTACCTGTCGGATCATCACGCGCCCCGGTGCTGCTTGAGGAGGTACGAGTAGCCGCGCTCGGCGGCGCTGTCGCCGACGCCGCCGGTCTCGCCGTGGCGGACCAGGTCGGCGGGCAGGCCCTGGAACACACGGGCGCCGTTGTCCATCAGGATCACGTCGGAGCAGGCCGCCACCACGTCCTCCACCAGGTGGGTGGAGACCAGCACGCAGGCGTCCGCGCCGAGTTCGCGGATCAGCTCGCGGAACTCGACGCGCTGTTCCGGGTCCAGGCCGACGGTCGGCTCGTCGAGCAGCAGCAGCTCCGGTTCGTTCACGATCGCCTGGGCGATGCCGGCCCGGCGCAGCATGCCGCCGGACAGCGACTTGAGCTTGGCGTCGGCCCGGTCGGTGAGGCGTACCCGGTCGATGGCCCGCTGGGCGGCGGCCGGCACCGCGGAGGCGGGCATCTCCCGCAGCCAGGCCACGTACTCGACGTACTCCCGGACGGTGAACCGGGGGTAGTAGCCGAACTGCTGCGGCAGGTAGCCGAGGCGGCGGCGCACCGGGCGCAGCTCACGGGTGGTGGCGGCGTCCGCGCCGAGCAGCCGCAGCACACCGGCGTGCGGCTTGACCACAGTGGCGAGGGCGCGCATCAGCGTGCTCTTGCCGGCGCCGTTCGGGCCGAGCAGCCCGTGCACGCCGCTGCCGAGCGTCAGGCCGAGGTTGTCGACGGCCAGGTGGCGGCCGGCCTTCACCGACAGTCCCACCGCCTCGATCCGCCAGGCGTGCCGGGTCGGCGCCACCTCGTCGGCGCTCACTGCGCGTACCAATGTCGTCTCCTTCTCGGGGCAGGGTGGTCCGCGGCGCCGGCGGGGCGCCGTGGCGTGGTTCCGGGGGCCGGCGTCAGCCGGCGGGCCGCCGCAGGTGTTCGGCGCGCAGCGCGGTCAGCACTGTGAGCACGACGGCGGCCGTCGCCCAGGCGGGCATGGTGGCGGGCCGGAGCAGGGCCTCGGTCGCGGCGGCGGCGCGTGCCGATTCGGCGCCGCCGGTGAACGACACGGCCGCGACCGCCGCGAGCCAGCCGCCGCCGAGGACGGCGGCCGCGAGCGGCACGCCGACGCGGCTGCCGAGCAGCAGCGTCGCCGCGGTGAACGTCAGGCAGGGCAGCAGCCACAGCGCGGGGTTGCGGCCGACCGCCAGGCCGGCCACCGCGAGCACCGGCGCGACCAGGAGCAGAACCGCGAGGGTACGGCGCAGCAGCAGTTCCAGCCCGGCGCGGGCGGTGCCGGCGACCACCTCCCAGTTCGGGTTGGCGCGTCGCGACCAGGCCACCGCGAGCCCGGCCAGCGGCGCCACCGGCGCGAGCAGCAGCACCGCCGACGGCTGGTCCGGGTAGTTGCGGTCCAGCAGCACCGCGGCGAGGATCGCCGTGCAGGTCATGGCCGCCCAGGCCAGCAGCGACCAGTCGGTCCAGCGCAGCCACCACCGCCGCAGCGGGCGCCTGCGCACCGGTCGTGGCCCGGTGCGGGCCTGTTCCAGGATCGCCTCCCGGGCGTCGCCGAGCAGGGCGCGCAGCGGCGGGGTGGCCAGCTCGCCGAGCCGGTCGCGGCACTCCGCGCAGCCCTCCAGGTGCACCTCGATCGTCCAGGCGGCGGCGTCGTCGGGGCTGCCCGAGGCGTACGCGGCCAGGGCCGACGGGGGAACGTGAGCGGTCATGCCAGTGCCTCCCGTAGCGCGTTGCGGGCACGCCGCGCCCGGCTCTTCACGGTGCCTTCGGGCACCCCCAACAGGACGGAGGTCTCGCGGACGGTCAGGCCGTCCAGGACCATGGCGGCCAGCACCGCCCGCAGCTCCGGTGCGAGGGCGTCCAGCGCGGTGCCCACCTCCGAGCCGAACGACCCGGCGAGCGCCTCGTCCTCGGCGGCCGGCGCGCTGCGTACCGGCAGCACGTCGGTCGGCACCTCCTGCACGCGGGCGCGGCGGCGCAGCGCGTCGACCAGGCGCCGGGCCGCGATGGTCCAGATCCAGCCGGCGGCCGAGCCACCGGGCGCGTCCGCGCCACCGGAGGGCCGGATCCCGCTGAACGAGCCGGCGGCCCGCCACACCGTCAGGTACGTGTCCTGGAGGACCTCGGCGACGATGCCGTCGTCGGCGCAGCGCCGCCGAAGCCGGATCGCGAGCCACGGCGACGTACGCCGGTACAGCTCGTCGAACGCGTCCAGGTCGGCGCGTGCGACCCGCCGCAGCAGCCGCTCCTCGTCCTGTTGGCTTCCTCCCACGCCTAGATGGTCGTTCACGGCGCCTCCGACGGATCACGGCGCGGCGTGACCTGGGTCACACCGTGCCGTGGGTGGGTGTCCGTCACTCCGGTGCGGCGAACGGTCCCTTCGGCCCGAACGCCAGCGCGGCGAACCGCTCGCCGATGCGGCGGTCGGCGGCCGGGTCGGGGTGCAGCTCGTCGGGCAGCGGCAGTTCGGCGTAGTCGGCCTCGCCGTACAGCTCCAGGCCGTCGAGGTAGTGCAGGTTCGGGTCCGCCGCGGACCGGGACGCCACGATCCGGGCCAGCTCGGCGCGGATGACGCGCAGCGTGAGCCGACCGGCGGTCACCTGGGCCGGGTCGCCGGTGGCCCGGAACCGCATCCGCCCGTCGACGAACTCGACCGCGCCCGGGCCGGGCGTGTCCTCCTGGATCGGGCACAGGATCGACGACACGACCAGCAGCGGGGTCTGCGGATGCCCCTCCCGGATGGTGTCCAGGAAGCCGTGCACGGCGGGGCCGAACGCGCGCAACCGCATCAGGTCGCTGTTCACCACGTTGATGCCGATCTTGACGCTGATCAGGTCGGCCGGGGTGTCGCGCATCGCGCGGGCGGTGAACGGGTCGAGCAGCGCGCTGCCGCTGAACCCGAGGTTGACCAGCTCCACGCCGGCGAGCGTGGCGGCGATCGCGGGCCAGGTGCCGGTGGGGCTCTCCGCGTCCGAGCCGTGGCTGATCGAGCTGCCGTGGTGCAGCCACACCCGGCGTCCGTCCGTGTCGGCCGGCTCGACCGGCGCGTCCGTGCGCAGCGCCACCAGTTCGGTGATCTCCCGGTGCGGCAGCCAGATCACCACCTCCTTGTCGGTGGCGGGCAGGTCGGTGAAGCGCACCGTGGCGACCGGGCCCGCCTCGACGCCGGACGTGCCGGTGGCGAGGTCGATGGTGAGCACCCTGCCGCCGTCGGCGGTGGCCTGGCCGGCGAGGCGGCCGTCGACGACCAGGTCGTAGCGGCCGTCGGGACGCGGCCCGGTGCCCCGGTAGACCATCTTCGTGGGCAGCACGTCCAGCTCGACTGTGGTGGCGCGGGTACGGAACACCAGCCGTACGCCCGAGGGCATCGCCTCCGCCGTCATCAGCTGCGGGTCGACGTTCTGCGCCCGGGCCCACGCGGGCAGCCGGTGCGGCAGCACCCCGTCCGCTGTGTGTTCCAGGTCGAGCGCGCCGCGAAGCAGGTCGGTGGTGATCGGGGTGGTGATGTGCCGGGATGCCATGATCCCGATCCTGCCCTCGGAGCCGGGGGAGCGGCCACCTGATTCATCCGACAGGCCGGACTCGTCACGCCGGTTCAGCCGGTCAGCACCCGCTCCACGTACCGGGCGGTCATGGTGGCGAGCACCTGGTCCGGGTCGGTGGCCCACACCTCGGCGTTGAAGATCTCCACCTCGACGTCGCCTGAGTACCCGGCGGCCTCCACGGCGCGGCGCAGCGGCGGGAAGTCGATGTGCCCGTCGCCCATCATGCCGCGGCCGAGCAGCACGTCGGCCGGCAGCGGGGTGAGGAAGTCGCACACCTGGAAGCTCGCGATCCGCGTTCCGGCGCGGGCGATCTGCCGCCACACGTCCGGATCCCACCAGACGTGGAACGTGTCCACCACGACGCCCACCTGCTCGGCCGGAAACGCCTCGGCCAGGTCGAGCGCCTGCCCGAGCGTGGACAGCACCGCCCGGTCGGCGCAGTACATCGGGTGCAGCGGCTCCAGCGCGAGGCGTACCCCGCGCTCGGCGGCGTACGGCGCCAGCTCGGCCAGCGCGTCCGCGACCCGCCGCCGGGCACCCGCCAGGTCGCGGGAACCGGGCGGCAGGCCGCCGACGACCAGCACCAGGCAGGCGGCGCGCAGCGCGGCGGCCTCGTCAATGGCGCGCCGGTTGTCAGCGAGGGCCTCGGTTCGTCCGGCCTCGTCGGCGGCGGTGAGGAACCCGCCCCGGCACAGCGACGACACCCGCAGCCCGGCGTCCGCGACGAGCCGCGCCGCGGCCGGTACGCCGATTCCGGCCACCGGTTCGCGCCACAGCCCGATCGCCGGGATGCCGGCGCGCACACACCCGTCGACCGCCTCCGCCACCGACCAGCGCCGCGTGGTGCGCTGGTTGAGCGACAGCCGGGCCAGCCGGGGGTCGGCGGTCATCCGGGCACGCCCGCGACGTCGAGGTACGCGCGCATCCGCCGCGCCGCCAGTTCCGGGTCGCACAGCAGCCCGGCCGCGTCGGCCAGCCGGAACGCCTCGACCAGGTGCGGTACGCCGCGCCCGCCGTGCAGGCCGCCGACCATGGTGAAGCCGGGCTGCCGCCCGTTCAGCCAGGACAGGAACGCGATGCCGGTCTTGTAGTACGGCGTGGGCGGGGCGAACAGGTGCCGGGACAGCGGCACCGTCGGGTCCAGGATCGCGCGGAACCCGGCCGGGTCGTCCGCGTCGAGGCGTCCCAGCGCTGCCGACGCGGCCGGGGCGATCGCCGCGAACGCGCCGAGCAGCGCATGGCTGAACCGCTTCCCGTCGCCCTCGATCAGCTCCGGGTAGTGGTAGTCGTCGCCGGTGTAGACCTTCACGGCCGGCGGCAGCAGCTCCCGCAGCCGCACCTCCCGGCCCGCGTCGAGCAGCGACACCTTCACCCCGTCGACCAGGCCGGCGTGGGCGTGCACCAGCGCGGCGAACGTCGCGGTGGCCTCGTCCAGGTCGGTCGAGCCCCAGTAGCCGGACAGCGCCGGGTCGAACATGTCGCCGAGCCAGTGCAGCACCACCGGCGCGCCTGCCTCCCGCAGCACCCGTTCGTAGACGCGCAGGTAGTCACCGGGGCCGGTGGCGAGCGCGGCGAGGTGCCGGCTGGCCATCAGCACCGGCGTGGCGCCGTACTCCTGAACGACTGCGACCTGCTCGGCGTACGCGGCGACGACCTCGTCGAGCGTGCCGGGCACGCCGGTGAGCTGGTCGGTGCCGGCCCCGGCGACGATGCGCCCGCCGCAGGCGGCGGCCTCGGCGGCGCTGCGCCGGATCAGCTCGCGGGTGGCCGCCCAGTCCAGGCCCATCCCGCGCTGCGCGGTGTCCATCGCCTCGGCCACACCGAGGCCCCACGACCACAGGTCGCGCCGCACCGCGAGCGTCGCGTCCCAGTCCAGGTGCGCCGGGCGGCCGGGGGAGTTGTCGGCGTACGGGTCGGCGACGACGTGCGCCGCCGCGTACGCGATCCGGCCGGCCGGCGGCGCGGACGGCCACCCCCAGGCGGGGGGTTCCCGCAGCGTCAGCCGCTGGGTGCCGCCGTCCGGCGTCGGCAGCGTGATGCGCGTGCTCACCGGGGGATCTCCTCGATCTGCACCCGCCGTCCCTCCCGCGCCGAGCGCAGCCCGGCCTCGGCCAGTTGCACGCCCCGGGCTCCGGCCAGGAAGTCCCACGGGAACGGCGCGTCGTCGACGACGTGGCGCAGGAACGCCTCCCACTGCACCTTGAACGCGTTGTCGTGCTCGCCGTTGTCCGGCACTGTCTGCCACTGCGCGCGGAACGGCTCGGTGACCGGCAGGTCGGGGTTCCACACCGGCATCGGGGTGGCGCCCCGGTGCTGGATGCGGCAGTCGCGCAGCCCGGCCACCGCGCTGCCGTGCGTGCCGTCGACCTGGAACTCGACCAGCTCGTCCCGGTGCACCCGGACCGCCCAGGAGGAGTTGACCTGCGCGACGATGCCGCCGGCCAGCTCGAAGATGCCGTACGCGGCGTCGTCGGCGGTGGCCCGGTAGCCGGCGCCGGTCTCGTCGACGCGCTCGGGGATGTGCGTGGCGGTGACGGCGGTGACGGCGGTGACCGGGGCGATGATCTGCTCCAGCACGTAGTGCCAGTGCGGGAACATGTCCAGCGTGATGCCGCCGCCGTCCTCGGCGCGGTAGTTCCAGCTCGGGCGCTGCGCGGCCTGCCAGTCGCCCTCGAACACCCAGTAGCCGAACTCGCCGCGCACGGACAGGATCCGGCCGAAGAAGCCGCCGTCCACGAGCCGCTTGAGTTTGCGCAGGCCGGGCAGGAACAGCTTGTCCTGCACGACGCCGTTGCGGACGCCCTTGGCGGCGGCGAGCCGGGCCAGCTCCAGCGAGGCGAGGAACCCCTCGGCGAGCGGCTTCTCGGTGTAGACGTGCTTGCCGGCCTCGATCGCCGCCCGGATCGCCTTCTCCCGCGCGGTGGTCACCTGCGCGTCGAAGTAGATCTGGTGGGCGTCGTCGGCGAGCGCCGCGTCCAGGTCGGTCGTGTACGCCGGCAGCCCGTGCCGCTCGGCGATCTCGGCGAGCCGGTTCTCGTCGCGGCCGACCAGGGTCAGCTCGGGCCAGATGCGGCTGCCGTCGCGGGCCGGCACGCCGCCCTGTTCGCGGATGGCGAGCAGGGACCGGACGAGGTGCTGCCGGTAGCCCATCCGGCCGGTGACGCCGTTGAGAATGATGCCGACGGACGTGCGTTCCACTGTGCCTCCCGGCCGTGAATGCGCTTTCAGTAAGCGCTTTCAGGGTGCTACCGTAGCCACGCCGGAACACCGGGTCAAGACGTTCCGCAGGGAGACGCATCGATGTCGCACGTGACGCTGGAAGACGTGGCCCGGGCGGCCGACGTATCCCTGGCCACCGCCTCCCGGGCACTCAACGGGCGGCGCGTCACCCCGCACCTGCACGACCGCGTCCTGGCCGCCGCCGCGCGGCTCGCGTACACCCCGAACGCCCACGCCCGCGCGCTGGCCGGCGCGTCGCGCCGCAGCGTCGGCGTCGTCTGCCACGACGTCACCGACCCCTACTTCGCCGCCGTCGCCGGCGGCGTCATGCGCGTCGCCGCCGACAACGACCTTCTGGTCATGCTGGCCAGCACGTTCCGCGACCCGGAACGCGAGATCGCGTACGTCTCGATGCTGCGCGCCGAACGCGCACCGGCGATCCTGCTCATCGGCTCCGGATTCGAGGACCCCCGTTGGGAACGGGCCATGGCCGCCGAGTTGGCGCCCTACCTCGACGGCGGCGGCCGGGTCGCGGTGGTCAGCCGGCACCGCACCCTGAAGGTCGACAGCGTCCTGCCGGAGAACCGGGCCGGCGCCGCCGAGCTGGCCCGCGCGCTGCTCGGCCTGGGGCACCGCCGCTTCGCGGTGCTCTCCGGCCCGCCCGAGCTGACCACAGTCGCCGACCGGCTCGGCGGCTTCCGCGACGAGCTGACCGCCGCCGGTGTGGCGCTCGGCCCGGGCGCGGTGGCCGAGGCGGCCTTCACCCGCGACGGCGGCTACCGGGCGATGACCGAGCTGCTCGACCGCGGGCTCGACGCCACCTGCGTGTTCGCGTGCACCGACGTGATGGCCGTCGGCGCGTACGCGGCGCTGCGCGACCGTGGGCTGTCGGTGCCCGGCGACGTCTCGGTCGCCGGCTTCGACGACATCCCGGTCGTACGCGACCTCACCCCGCCGCTGACCACTGTGGCGCTGCCGCTGCACCGGCTCGGCGAGGAGGCGATGAAGCTGGCCCTGACCGAGAACACCGGCCGCCGCCGCCGGATCGTGCGCCTGCCCGGCGAGGTCGTGATGCGGGCCAGCACGGCGCCCGTGGCCTGAGCCCGGCCGGTAGGGTGCCGTCATGACCGAGGACGTCACGTGCCGCTGACGAACCCCTGGCTGACCGGGCCGACGCCGACGCGGAAGCTGGACCGGGACCGCCTCGCCGAACGCATCCTCAACCTGATGTCGTCGCAGAACATGTGCGTGCTCGCCACCGCCGGACCGGACGGGCCGCTGGCCACGCCGGTGCGCTACTACCCGCTCGACTTCACGCTGATGTTCACCGCCGCGCCGCGCTCGCCGAAGATGCGCAACATCGCCGCCGACCCGCGCGTGTCGGTCGGCGTCTTCGCGCCGCTGGTCGGGCTCGCCAGCAGCCGCGGCGCCCAGGTGTTCGGCACCGCCCGGGTGCTCGGCCCGGGCCACCCCGACCGGGCCCACCACTGGGCCGCGTTCCGCTGGGAGAACGAACACGCCGAGCGGGGCCGGTCGCTGTCCGAGCCGCCCGAGGACCCGCTTGTCGTGATCGAGGCCGACCGGATCGTCTACACCGAACACTGGCTGCGCCGCGAGGGCTACGCCCCACGCCAGCACTGGCGTCGCTGACGCCGCTCGCCTTGTTCGTGCTGCGGCTGGAACGCTACGGGCCGTCGGGGGAGCGGGTGGCGCGGAGCAGGTTGCCCGCCAGGCGCAGGTCCGCGCCGCCGACCAGGGCGAGCACGTCGATCGGCTCGACAGTGACGTGCGTCCAGAGCGGGTCGAGGAAGGCCGCGCCCAGCGTGTCCGCGTCCAGGCCCCAGCCCTGGCCCGCCTCCGGCGACACCGCCAGGACGAACACCGCACCGCCGGGCGCGGTCAGCCGTGGCAGCAGAGCCAGGTAGTCGCGTACGGCAGCGCCCCGCCGGTCCAGTGAGTGCAGCAGACCGGAGTCGAACACCGAGTCGTACGGCACCGGCGGCACCGGGATCGCCGTCGCGTCGCACACCTCGAAGGTCACCGGCAGGCCCGCCGCTGACGCCTTGGCCCGGGCCTGGGCGATCGCCACCGGCGAGATGTCGACGCCCGTCACGTCGTGGCCGCGGCGGGCCAGCGCGAGCGCCAGCTCACCGGTGCCGCAGCCGACGTCGAGCACGCGCGGGCCGCGTACCCCGGTGTCGAGGACCTCGGCGAGCGCCGGCTGCGGGCCGCCGATCTCCCACGGCGGCCGGTCGGCGTCGCGGTAGAGGCGGTCGTAGTGGACGTCGTCCGGCTCGTCGGTCATCGCGTACCCCCTCGGTCGGCGCGGCCACCCCCGAGCGTGTCACGTCCGGCGGCGGTCCGTGCCCCGCCGGAGGTCAGAACCGCAGGCGGCGCAGGTAGCGGTAGCCGACGGCGGCGGTCTGCTGCGGCGTCACATCCGGGGTGTCGTTCTCCACGATGTACTCCATCACCTGGTGCCCCCGGAAGATCCGCGCGAAGTCGATCATCCCGGTGCCCAGGTCGGCCATGTCGCCGGTGGCCGGGTCGCGGTCCTTGACGTGGTACTGCAACACCCGCTGCGGCGCCGAGCGGATCACGTCGAGCGTGAAGCCCTCCGGGTCGTCGACGCCCTCGCCGGAGTTGATGCCGCCGGTGACCGCCCAGTAGATGTCGATCTCCAGGTGCACCAGGCGCGGGTCGAGTTCCTCGGTCAGCACGTCCCACGGTCGGCGCCCGTTGCCGAAGTCGATGGTGAACTCGTGCGCGTGGTTGTGGTAGCCGTACCGCAGGCCCGCCTTGCGCGCCGCGACGGCCTCGACGTTCATCTGCTCCGCCCAGCGCTTCCAGTCGTCCTCGCGGTCGGAGTTCAGGTACGGCACCACCATGAACCGCTGGCCCAGCGTACGGGCGTTCGCGATCTTCTGCTCCAGCGCGGCGGCGTCGGCGGCGATGCCGTCGTGGCTGGAACTGGCCTTGATCCCGATGCGGTCCAGGAACCGGCGCAGCTCCCGCGCGGTACGGCCGAAGTAGCCGAGCGCCAGCTCGACCCGCGGGTAGCCGATCCGGGCCAGGTGCGCCAGCGTCGCGTCGTAGCCGGGCGAGCCGTTCAGCGCGTCGCGGACGGTCCAGAGCTGGAGGCTGATCAGCTCCTTCGGCACCGGGCGCCGGCCGTGGTGGTGACCGCCGCCGGCCTGGGCCGCAGTCGCGCCGAGCCCGGTGGCGAGCCCGATTCCGGCCAGCGCGGCCAGGGAGCCGCGCAGCAGGTCGCGCCGGTCCAGCGACTGCCGCAGCGCGGCCTGTCCGTCGAATCCGTAGCACATGATCGCACTCCTTCGTCGGCTGCGACCGACGCTACAAAAGACATGTCGATGTGTCTATGGCTTTCGGTGTTCTGAGTCGAACTTTTGATCGGCGCGGCGGAAAGTCGAGACTGCGCGTTACCGGTGCCGCGTGGCAGGCTCGGGGGCGTGGCCGCATACGACGTCGCTCTCGTCCTGCTCGTCGACCCGACCGGCGCGATCCTCATGCAGCACCGCGACGGCAACGCGCCGGTGTCGCCGTACCAGTGGAGCCTGCCCGGCGGCAGCATCGAGCCCGGCGAGACACCGGAGCAGGCCGCCCGCCGCGAGCTACGCGAGGAGACCGGGCTGACCGCCGGTGAGCTGCACCTGCTGTGGAGCGGCCCCCGCCCGCACGAGGAGGGCTTCGCCCACGCCGTCACCGTGTACGTCTTTCGTGGCACCACCGACGCCCGGCAGGAGGACGTGGTGCTCGGCGAAGGGCAGGCCATGGTCTTCGTGCCCCGCGACCAGGTGCTCGACCGCGACCTGGCGGTGAGCGCGGCCAAGGTGCTGCCGCTGCACCTCGCGGAAACCGCCTAGCGCCCGGCCAACGCCCCGGCCAGCACGCCGGCGAACCGGGGGAGCAGCTCGTCGTCGGGCAGATGATCCGGGTTGATCTCGGTGACGGACAGCCCGGCGAACCTCGGGCTCGCCACCAGCTCCGCCAGCGTCGCCGCCGCCTCGCCGAGGCTGAGCCCGAACGGCTCCGGCACGTCCGCCAGCGGCGCGTCCACGAAACTCAGCACGTCCACGTCGAAGTGCACCACGAACCGTTCGGCCGCGCCGTCGGCCACCGACCGGGCCCGGCGCGCCGCCGCCCGCGCGTCGGCGTGCACCTCGTCGGCCGGCACGTACGCCAGCCCCAGCTCCGCCACCAGCTCCCGCTCGTGGTCACCCCGGGGCAGCGAATCCCCGTACACCACCACGCGCTCCGGTGACAGCAGCGGCACCACCGGCCCGACACCCGCCACCTCGGGCAGCGTCCCCGGCAGCCCGAGCATGTGCGCCAATCCCATCGCGTCCAGGTTGCCGTTCGCGCGGGTCTCCGGCGTGTAGAGGTCCGGGCCGCCGTCCACGTACACCAGCGCGGGCGACAGTCCGGCCCGCGCGCAACCGGCGACCAGGCCGACAGTCACCGTGCAGTCGCCGCCGAGCACGAGCGGCGCACGCCCCCGGCCCAGCGCCGCCGCGACCCGGTCGGCCACCGCCGAGGCGACGGCGGCCACCGCGCCCGCGTTCTGACCCCTCGGGTACGCCGGATCCGGCCGCCACCGGAAGCCCGGCACGTCACCGGCGTCCTCGACGTCGGCGCCCAGCAGATCGAGCAGACCGGCGGCGCGCAGGGCGGCGGGTGCGCGCTCGATGCCCGGGGTGTGGGCACCGGCGCTCGACGGCGCCCCGATGACCGTCCACTGACGATGATCCATCGCCCCACCCTAACCTCGGGTGGGGCCCGACACCGGGATCAGCGCAGCACCAGCAGGTCCAGTGCGTCGATCACCGGGCCGCTGTGCACATGCGCTGCCTCGCGCAGCCGCTGGACGCCGGCGGCGTACTCCGCGTCGGTGATGAGCTGAAGCGGCGTGTGCGCCTCCCGGCGCAGGCCGGCCGCCGCCTCCCGCAGCGAGGATGCGGTGACCTGCGGGACCTGCTCGACCGCCGCGGTGGCGAAGCCGGCGGCGGCGAAGGCGGCCTCGACGTCGGCGATGCCCGGGTACGTGTCCAGCACGCGAACGGCCTCGGGGAAGTAATCGAACAGCGTGATCGCCTCGTGCCGTCCGGCGAACGCGGACCGGATGAGCACCGGTGCGCCGGGACGCAGCACCCGGCGCAGCTCGCGCGCCGCGGCGGCAAGGTCGGGTACATGGTGGATGACTGTGGACAGCCAGGCGCCGTCGACGCTCCCGTCGGCCAGGGGGATGTGCCCGGCGTCGCCGGCCACGAGCGGCGCGAACGCGCAGCGGGCGCGCATCGCCGCCGACGGCTCGACGGCGACCACCTCGACGCCGGGGAACCAGTCGGTGAACGCGCGCGCCCAGCTGCCCGTGCCGGCACCCAGGTCGAGCAGTCGCATCCCGGGGCGCGGGGCGAGGTGCCGGGAGACGGCGGCCCGCCAGGCCGTGAGACCGTCGTCGGTGAGGTGCCGGGTCGCGGCGAACGCCTCGGCGTCGGCGTCGTGGTACGCGATGCGGCCCATACGCGACAGCCAACTCCCCGGCGGGCTGCCGGGGCAAGCACTGTGACGCGTTACCTGCGGACCTCGGAGAGGGGTAGAGAGTGCGGTATCGGATCCACTTCGACGCCGATCTGCCGGCGGACACCCTCCGCCGGTTCCTGCTGATGGAGTACGGCATCGCGCCGGAGACGGTGTACGTCGGGCGGATCGAGGACCGGGCTGTGGACGACCCACGGCCGGTGGCGATGCTCACCCCGCCCGACGGGGACGAGGGATTCGGCTGGATCCTGACCGGCGACGCCGAACTGGCCGACGCCACCGGTCTGCGTGAACACGACCTCGCGGTCACCCTCGCCCGCGCGTTCGGCGTACGGGCGCTCGTCGACGACGGCGGCATCCATCCTGACCGGTGGGTGCTGGTGAGCGCCGACGGCAGCAGCGGCCGGGTGCTGACCGACTCCGACGCCGCCGCCGACGGTGACCTGCGGATCGTGCACGCGCTCGAACCGGTCAGTGGGGAGCCGCAGCTCGCCGTCGTACCGCCGCCGGACTGGGCCCGCGACTGGTGACTCGGCCGTGCCCCGAACCCGGCAATTCCTGGGGAGCTATGAACCGCCGCTCTGCTCGTAGATCGTCTCGAGGCCGCGCTCCACGCGGATCAGCGAGCCGAGCCATGCCCGGGTCTCGTTATCAGTCGAGTACAGGACCGTGCCGCGCATGCCTCGCGTCATCAGCACCTTGTAGGTGTTGCGGATCAGACGGTCCGCCTCCGCGTCACTGAGCGTCTTCCGGCTGCGGAATGCGGGGTCCTTCGACTCCGCGCGCTGGGTGACGAGCCGACCGTCCCGCGCCACCAGATCAGGTCCGAGGATGACGCCGGACCATTCGTACTCGAAGCCCTGTGCCGTGTAGACACAGCCCACCTGTCCGAAGCCGTGCGGGTCGGTGGCCCAGAACGCGCTGCCGGGCGCGTCACCGACGCTGCGGTCGCTCTTGACGTTCCACGGTCGCGACCAGCCGCCGATCCGCACATCGGGTACCAGGGAATCGTCCGGTAGCGGGTCGCTCCACGGCCAGCAGTACCCGGCCGACATCCGCGCCGTCTCCCCGGCCGCCTGCTTCGCGGCCAGGAACGCCTCCATCTCCTCCGGCGAATCCGCCAGCCGCAGGTCGAAGCGTCCGTCTCCCGCCCACACCGACGGCTTGCCGCCGTCGAGGCCGAGCAGGTCGACGACCCACTCCTCGTACGCCTCACTGCCACCGCACCGGAACTGGTCGTGGAGCGACACCACCTCGACGTCCAGGTTGAGCTGCCTGGCGTGCGCCGAGATGACGTCGACGTTTCCGAGCTCACCCGGCTTGACCACCTGGTGCTCGTCGAGCAGGAAGACCGGCACCCGGGCAGCGGCGATCAACTCGTCGATCTGCGGGCGTGGGCGCTCCCGCTTCGCCTTCGGGGTGAACCGGTTGACCGAGGTCTCCCGGATCCGGTGCGCCTCGTCGCAGATCAGCACGTCGAGGCCGTTGCGCTCGGCGGACATGAAGCTGTTGAAGTAGCCGAAGAGGTTCTTCAACCGGGTCGAGCCCTTGCCCGCGTAACGCCGCAGCGTCTGGGTGAACGACCGGGAACCGGTCGCGTGCATGACCGAGCGCTGCTGCCGGGCCAGTTCGCCGAGCACCGACAACGCGATGACGCTCTTGCCGCTGCCCGGCCCGCCGGCGACCACCACGACCGACTTGCGGTCGGCACTGCGCGCACGCTCCACGGCGTGCAACACCAACTCGTACGCCAGACGCTGCTCGTCGAGCAGCGTGAAGTGGGACCGGTCCTTCAGCTCGGCGGCAGCATAGGACAGCAGGTGCTTGCTGGGGCGTACCGAACTCGTGAGGAAGCGGTCCGCGGCGGACGCGCCGGAGGCGGGGGCCAGGTGGCTGCGGAGATAGTCGAGGAACTGGCCGCGGCGCTGCTTGGTGAAGATCCGGCTCTGTTCCGTCGGCCGCCGTCCGAAGAGGTCGTCGACGTCGCGGTCGACGGCGTTGTGCAGGTAGGCGACCCCGGCGATCGGGTTACGCGAATGGGCGAGCACGCCGAGGAAGTCCGCCAGGTACTAGCAGTAGTCCTCGACCTGCACCCCGGGATGCAGCCGAGGGGTGAAGGTGTGCTCGACCAGGACGAGGCTCTCGGATCCCTCGTACGACTCGACCCGGGACCACTGCTTCAACTCCACCACCACATAGGAGTCCTCGGCCGTCCTCGGATGCGTTCCTGCGAGGACGACGTCGATCCGCTTGCTGGTCAACGGAAGCTGGTACTCCACCAGCATCTCGACCTGCCCGAGGCCCGCGTCGGCGAGATCCTGGGCGAGCACCGGCAGGCTCCGCTCCCAGGACCGCCGTTCGGAGATGCTCACGTTGTGCCCGATGTGCTCCGCGATCCGGTCGGCGAGGGCGCCACCGGCCGCGTAGCGCAGCAGGCCGTCGGCGGAGGTGCGAAAGGCTGACACGACTTGCCCCCGGGCAGCACGAAATGATCGTGCGCATGGGGGGCGTGTCCGGCGACGACCGGAAGCCCGTCGTTACGCGCTTGTACGGGTGGACTGTAGCGGAGAGATCATCCGCATGGCACGCCCTGCTACCGCTTGGCCGCGGCGCCCTTGACGTCTTCGGCGGGATAGCGGATGGCAACCTCGGCCAGCTTGGCGAGGGCGGCCTCCGTCAGATCGACGCCGAGAACGTCCGCCAATCTCGTCAGGTAGATCATGACGTCGCCGATCTCCGCCTGTACACGGGCGCCCGCCTCGGGATCGGACATCACCGCGCCGGCCTGCTCCGGGGTCAGCCACTGGAACTCGGCGACCAGTTCCCCGACCTCACCGGCGAGTGCCATGGTGAGGTTCTTCGGCGTGTGGAACTGCTGCCAGTCACGTTCCTCCGCGAACGCCCGTACGCGGGCCGTCAAGTCGTCCACGGGGGCAGTGTGACACGTGCTCAGGTGACCAGGCCGGTCCGGTACGCGTACACCACCGCCTGCACCCGGTCCCGCAGGTCCAGCTTCGTGAGGATCCGCGACACGTACGTCTTGACCGTCTCCTGGCTGATCACCAGCCGCGCCGCGATCTCGCTGTTCGACAGCCCGTCGGCGATCAGCCGCAGCACCTCCAGCTCACGCGGCGTCAGCCCCACGTCCGCCGGCGCGCCCTCGGCCGGGCGGATCCGCGCGGCGTACCGGCCGACGAGCTGCCGCGTCACCTCGGGCGCGAGCAGCGCGGCGCCGGAGGCGACGGTGCGGATGCCGTGCAGCAGCTGCGCCGGTGGGGCGTCCTTGAGCAGGAACCCGCTCGCGCCGGCGCGCAGCGCCTCGTAGACGTACTCGTCGAGGTTGAACGTCGTCACCACCAGCACCTTGACCGGGTGGGCGACGCCCGCGCCGGCCAGCAGGCGGGTCGCCTCGATGCCGTCGAGCACCGGCATGCGTACGTCCATCACCACCACGTCGGGCCGCAGGCGGCCGGCGAGGTCGACAGCGGCGCGGCCGTCGCCGCACTCACCCACCGCCTCCATGTCCGGCTGCGCGCCGATGATGGTAGCGAATCCGGTACGGATGAGCGCCTGGTCGTCGCAGACGAGCACCCGGATCGGCGCGGTCACGACGCGCTCCCGGTGGGGATGCGCGCCCGGACGACGAAGCCGTCGCCGGCCCGGCTCCCGGCGTCGAACTCGCCGCCGAGCACCGTGACGCGCTCGCGCAGCCCGGCGAGGCCGCGTCCGCTTCCGCCCGGACCCGCGGCGCGCGTGCCGGGGCCGTCCGTGCTGATCTCCACCGTGATCTCCCTGTCGCCATGGTGTACGTGGACGGCGGTGGGGCGGCCGTGGGCGTACTTGAGCGCGTTCGTCAGCGCCTCCTGCACCACCCGGTAGGCGGCCACCTCGGCGCCGCCGGTCACCTCCGCCGGGCTGCCCTCCTGCGTGAACTCCACCGGCTGCCCGGCCTGCCGGGTCTGCTCCACCAGGGCGTGCAGCTCGCCGACCGACGGGGTGCGCGGCTCCGTACCGTGGTCGGGGTTGAGCACGTCGAGCAGCACCCGCAGGTCGCCGATGGCGCGGCGGCCGGTGTCGGTGACGGCGGTCAGGGCGGCGTCGAGGCGGTCGGGCGCGGCGGTCAGGTAGCGGGCCGCCTCCGCCTGCACCACCATGGCCGTCACGTGGTGGGTCACGACGTCGTGCAGCTCACCGGCGATGCGGGCACGTTCGGCGGCACGGGCGGTCTCGGCGACGTGCCGGCGGCGCTCGGCCTCGGCGGCGCGGTTCTGCCGCAGCCACGACCCGGTGCCCCAGGCGAGCGCCAACAGCAGGTAGAACGTGGTGAAGCCGACCACCCCTTCGGTCGACCCCTGCCGGTCCAGGGCGACGGCCAGCCCGACGTACGCGAGAGAGCCGGCGAGCACCGTGATACGGCGGCCTCGGTCCAGATGGGCGCCCGCGCTCAGCAGCGCGACGGCGAGCGCGGCGCCCGCGAAGGTGTGGTACGCGCGTACCTGGTCGATCGCGAAGCCGAGGGACACCAGGGCGAGGGACAGCGCCGGACGGCTGCGGCGCAGCGCCAGCGGAAGGCACTCCAGCGCGATCGTCACCACTGTGAGCGCGTCGAACGGCCGGGCGGGCAGGTCGCCGAGCTGCGTACCGATGCCACGCAGCGGTGGGGTCACTGACGCGAGCGCGATCACCAGCGCGAGCGGGAGATCCCGGACCGTGACGGGCCGGCGCCGCCACGAGTCCGGGAACATCCGTCGGGTGATCATCAGGAGACCGTAACGCTCTCCGCCGGGGCCTCGACCGCGCGGCGGCGCCGCCGCACGATGTTGCCCCGGCGGTGGGCCAGCCAGAGGAAGACCACAGTCAGCGCCGCCCCGGCGGCCACCGTGTAGAGGCTGCCCTCCGGTCCGAAGTCGCCGCCGCTGAGCAGCGTCGAACCCGACGTGGTGGCGTCCAGCAGCCCTGTCGACTCGCCGTTGCCGGAGACGACGACGCCGAAGACGCCGCCGGCGGCGAAGTTCCAGCCGAAGTGCAGGCCGATCGGCACCCACAGGTTGCGGGTCGCGGCGTAGCAGGCGGCCAGCATGAACCCCGCCTCGATCGCGATGGCGGTCGCGCCCCACAGGCTCGCGTCCGGGTTCAGCAGGTGCATCAGGCCGAACAATACGCCGGTCAGCAGCAGCGACAGCCACGTACCGAGCCGCTCCTCGACCAGGCGGAACAGCAGGCCGCGGAACATCAGCTCCTCGGTCACCGCCGCGGCGGCCATGAACCCGAACATGCCCACCGCGCCGGACACCGACCCGATGCCGTGTACGTGGTAGCCGCCCATGAGGGCGATGTTGACGATGACCGCCGCGAACATGGCGAACCCGATTAGCACCCCGCGGTTGAGCCGGGCTGCCGCGCCGTTCCGGGCCAGCTCGGTGACCTCGCGGCGTTCGGTACGGCGCACCACCCACCCGTACACCATGATCGCGGCCGCGGCGGTCGCGACGCCGAGGATCAGGCTGAGCCAGGCGTTGTCCTGTGCCGCGACGACCGCCCGGCTGCCGACGAGACTGACCGCGACGACGGCCAGGAACTGCTTCACCACACGCATGACGATTCCTTCGCAAAGGTCCGCGGCCGGAGCGCCGCGGGTCACCTGAAACGCTATGGATTCGCAGGCCGGGAATCGTCACCGTGCGGTGGACACTTGCGGGTAGCTCGCACGGGGGACAGCCGCGGCGGTCGGGGCGTTTTGGGGCGTGCCCTGAGCAGAACGGCTGGCCTTCAGACGGTCGCGGCGGGCAGGCTTCCGGCATGGCGACGGGCTTCGGCGGTGAGGTGGCGACCTACTACTCACGGCATCGGCGCGGCTATCCGCCCGAGGTGCTCGACGCGCTGGCGGCAGCCTTCCGTCTCGGCGGCGACGACACGGTGGTCGACCTCGGCTGCGGCACCGGTCAGTTGAGCCTCCCGCTCGCCGATCGGGTGGGCGCAGTCGTCGGCATGGATCCGGAACCGGACATGCTGGCGATCGCCCGGCGTACCGCCCTCGACCGGGGGATCGGCAACGCCACATGGGTGCTGGGCGGGGACGGCGACGTGCCCGCGTTGTCCCGGCTGCTCGGCGGGGGCACGCTCGGTGCGCTGACAGTCGCCGTCGCCATTCACTTCATGGACCGCGACACGCTGTTCGAGGCGGCCCGGCCGTTGCTGCGCCCCGGAGGTGGCATCGCCGTCGTCACCAACGGCGAACCCCTCTGGACGCAGCACACCGAATGGTCGCTCGCGCTGCGCGGATGCCTGGAGCGGATGCTCGGCCACCCGGTCACCGCGAGATGCCAGACCGACGAGGACGGACGTCGGCGCAACCGGGAGGCGCTCGTGCGCGCCGGTTATCGGTACGAGGAGAGGTCGGTGCGGTACGACGCGCCGCTCACCGTCGACGACATGGTCGGCGGCGTCTTCTCCGCCATGTCCGCCGAACATCTGCCGTCCTCGCGGCAACGGACGGCGTTCGCCGACGAGCTTCGGGATGCGCTCGGCGGGAGGACCGAGGTGACCGAGAGTGTGCGGGTCTGGTTGCAGTGCGGCGTGCGCGACGAAGGCTAGCTAACTCGCGAAGAGCATCCGTTGCGGAAAATCGCCCCGGTCGCGCCGGGCGTTGACGATCTTCGCGGTGATCGCGCTGGCGGCAGCGTTGAAGTCGCCGTCCTCGACTCGCGCCTGCAAGGTCTGCGGGTCGATGACGAGGATGCGGTCGAACCTGTCCTCGAAACCGAACTCGTAACGCACCTCGTCCGCCGGGGCTTCGATCCGGCGGGCGGTGACCATCATGCCCATGTCGCTACTCTCCGAATGCCTGACGCGTTCGTCCAGGCGCAGATCCGCCAGCAGACCGTTCGCGTCGACGGTGACCTCGATCAACCCGTCGGCGCTGCGGGCGGTGCCGGTCAGTGCCTGTGTGCGGGCGGACAGGTCCCGGGCGCGCGCCGCCCGGGCGGCCAGCGACGACTCCCACTCGTCGAGCCGTCGTGCCGCCGCGTCCAGCGCGGCCTCGTCCGCCCACATGACGACCCTCCCCAGAGGACAGCGGTGACCGACACGGTAGCAACCCGTCGCGCTACGTGTGGGCCCCGTGACGGCGCGGTGGTGACCGATCTCCCCTGTGGAGGGACATCCGGGCGTGCCGGGCGTTGCTAGGGTCTGGTTGACCGTGACGGGGAGGCAACGGGATGACACAGGACGCCGCGGCCGACGACTACGCGGCGCGCGTCTCCGGCTACCGTGAGGAGCTGGCGGCCCTGCGCGCCGGCGGGCATCCCGCCGGCGGCGTGACCGCCGAGGCGCACGGCCGCGCCGCCGACGGCCAGGTCGAGGTGACGGCGGAGGACGGGCAGCTGCGCTCGGTGGAGCTGGCGGCGCCGTTGATGCGGCTGTCCGAGGACGAGTTGGGCCGCTTGGTCGAGCAGGCGGTCAACGACGCGTTGACCGCGTCCCGCGGCAGCCTGGCGAGCAGCGAACCGGCACCCGACCTGCCCGCGCTGGCCGGAAGCCTAGGGGCCGTCCTCGCCGAGAGCGAGTCGGCGATGCGCCGTCTCCACGGCACGATCGCCGAGGCCGTCGCCAAGGCCGGTCCGGCCACCGGGCTCGGCGGGGATCTCCCGGCGAACGGGCCGGGGGACCTCCTGCACCAGGTCCTGGACGTGCTGGGCGCGGCGACCGGCGGCACGCCGCCCGACGGCGGCGGGGACGAGCGGTGGAGTGGATCCGATGACGCCGGGACCGTGCGCGCGGAGGTCGACGGCGCGGCTCGGCTGACCCGGCTGGAGGTCACCCGACCGCCCCGCCGGCTGTCCTCGGCGGAGCTCGGCGAGTCGGTGGTGGTCGCGGTCAACCGCGCGCTGGAGCAGATTCCTCAGGCGGCGGCGCCACAGGGGGTCGGCTCGGCCGCGCTCGACGTGCGGCTGCGCGAGCTTCAGGAGGCGAGCGTCCGCCAGATGTCCGCACTCACCGGCGCGCTGACCGGCGTGATGCAGACCATCCGGGAACCGGGACGATGACCGACGGAGGGGAGCGCTGATGGCCCGCGAGATCGAGATCGATCCCGAATCGATCATCGGTGCGGGTGACGACATCGTCGCCTCGGCGCAGCGGATGCGCGCCGCACTGTCCGCGTTCGACGCCGAGCTGGCGGCCTTCGGCGCGCCGTGGGGCAACGACGACCTCGGCTCGCTCATCGGGATGGTGTACGAGACGATCCGCGACCTGGCGCTGGAGAGCTACGACGCGAACCTCGTCGAGATCGAGGACATCGGCAAGCTGAGCCGGGTGATGGGCCTCAACTACCAGGAGACCGAACGCATGATCACCGAGAGTCTCGGCCGTTTCCGTGAGGTGCTCGGCTGACATGGGAATGACCCTGCCCGGAGAGCTGGTGTCCCTGCTCGGCATGCTCGGCTACACCTGGCCCGAGGCCGACGAGACGAAGCTGCTGGAGATGGGCCAGGCGTGGCTCGCCTTCCCGGACCGGCTCCGGACTCCGGTGGCCGACGCCGACCGGTCGGCGCAGCAGATGTGGACCCAGAACCGCGACGACGCCATCGAACGTTTCCAGACGAGCTGGCAGGCCGCCGACTCGGCGAAGACCAACCTGGACGACGGGGCGTCCGCGGCGGCGCTCATCGGAACCGGGCTCATGGTGTGCGCCGGGATCGTCCTCGCGTTGAAGATCAACGTGATCGTGCAGCTGACGCTCCTGGCCATTCAGATCGCGCAAGCAGTCGCCACCGCTGCTGTCACGTTCGGCGCCTCCCTGCTGGAGATCCCGATCTTCAAGCTCATCACCGGTGTCCTCATCGACCAGCTGCTCAACATGGCCACCGAAGCGGTGCTCGGTGGGTAGGCGGGGAAAGGCCGGTCTCTTCACGCCGGTGGAGAAATGGCTCCGGGCCCGGATGCGGCACCGCCGCTACGCGCACATCTTCCGCGGCCACGTGAACACCAACGCCACTCCGCCCCGGGGCACCGGCTTTCACCACCGGTTCATGGGGGAGAACCCGCCGGGTGCCCGGGTCCGGGTCGACGCGGACGGCCGCGAGATGATCCTCGAACGGCACGCCGACGGCACGTACCGCGCCCGCGTCGACGTGCAGGACGACGGCGGTGTCTGGCGCCAGAAGCGCGGTTCGAGCACCTTCTTCCCGGACAACTGGACGCCGCAGCGGGTCGACGAGACGATCGAGGGCGCGTTCCGGTCCGGCGGCCCGCACCCGGACGACCCGAACAAATGGCAGGGGAGGGCGAACGGGTTGCTCGTCGAGGGCTTCTACAATCCCGGTGGCACGACGTGGTACTCGGCTTGGCCGGTGGGGGGACGCTAGCTGTGGGTGACATCCAGTTCGGGCGCAATCAGAACGGCGCGCCCACCATGACCAGCGGTGACGCGCGTTTCCGCCCCTTCGCCTCCCAGCTCGTCAGCGACATCCAGACGTACGCCCCGGACTGCCTCGAGCTGCTGCAGTGCATCGACGACGTGATGTCCGGGCGCTCGGACTACGAGGAGTACGAGGGCAACTCCGCCGTCGTGCGCTGCACGCCGACCGGCGTCCGCGTGGACAGCCTCGGACCGGTGCCGTCGGGAGCGTCGTACACGGTCGACGAGGCCCGCACGGTGATCCTCGCCTACTTCGGCTTCCTCGCCCCCTCGCCCGAGGAGAAGAAGCGCCACCTCGCCACCTGGGAACGGGAGCACGGCGGCCCGTTCCCCGGGCGGCACCTGCTGCGTCTGCCCGGCTGACGCCGCTCAGCGGGCCAGCCGGGCGATCGCCGCCACCGACCGGTCCACGTCCGCCTCCGTCGTGGTCGCGTTCGACACCGAGATGCGCATCAGCCGCCGCCCCCGCCACGTCGTCCCGCCTGCCCAGCACGTCCCGTCGGCCTGCACCGCGGCGACCACCCGGTCGGTGCGCGCGTCGTCGCCGAACCCGACGAGCACCTGGTTGAGCACGACGTCGTTCACCACCTCGAACCCGGCCGCCGTGAGCCCGTCGGCGAACCGACGGGCCAGCGCGCAACACCGCTCGACCAGAGCGGCGACGCCGTCGCGACCCAGCTCCCGCAGGCCGGCCCAGACCGCGAAGCCACGGGCGCGGCGGGAGGACTCCGCGGTCAGGTCCGCGCCCGCGGGCACCCCGCCGGAGCCCACGAGGTACGCAGCCGCGTACGACATGGCCGCCGCGTGCACGTCGGGCCGGGCGCAGAACGCGAACGCGGTGTCGTACGGCAGGTTCAGCCACTTGTGGCCGTCGCAGGCCCACGAGTCGGCCGCCTCCAGCCCGTCCACCAGGTGCCGGGTCGACGGGCTGGCGGCCGCCCACAGCCCGAACGCGCCGTCCACGTGCGCCCAGCCGCCGTACCGGTGGACCAGGTCGCAGGCGCGGCGCAGGTCGTCGCACGCGCCGGTGTTCACGTTTCCGGCCTGCAGGCAGACGATCGTCGGGCCGGGACCGGCGTCGCGCAGCGCCGCCGCCAGCGCGTGCGGGTCGATGGCGCCCTGCGGGCCGGTCGGCACCGGGCGCAGCGCGTCGGTGCCGAGGCCGAGCAGCCGTAGCGACCTGTCGATGGTGGCGTGCCGTTCGGCGCCGGCGAACACGCGGATCACTGGCGCGCCGGGCAGGCCGCGTCGTTCCACGTCCCAGCCGACGTCGGCGAGGACTTGGTGGCGGGCGGCGGCGAGCCCGGCGGTGTTCGCCGCCTGCCCGCCGGTGACGAAACCGACGGACGCGGTCGCCGGGATGCCGAGCAGTTCCTTGAGCCAGGTACCGGCGGCCGTCTCGGCGGCCACCGCGGCGGGGGAGGCGACCGCGTTGAACGCGTTCTGATCCCACCCGGCGGCCAGCATGTCCGCGGCGGTGGCGGCCGGCAAGGCGCCGCCGATGACGAAGCCGAAGTAGCGCGGCCCGGCGGTGGCCACGAGTCCCGGTTCGGCGGCGGCCACCAGCTCCGCGAGCACATGTTCGGGCGGGGTGGGCGCGTTCGGCAGCGGGCCGGCGAACGCCTTGTTCAGCGCGGCCTGGTCCACGGGTACGCTGACCGGCCGGTCCGGCAGCGACAGCCGGTAGTCGGCCGCGTGGTCGGCGGCGCGCCGGAGCAGGTGCCTCAGCTCGTCCATCGCCGCACCCTAACTCCCGCAACTCTGCTGGCGGGGCGTTAGCGGGCCGTCGATGTACGCGGAGTGAGTGCTGAGTGACGTCCGTGACCACTGGCTCACCCACTGTTCCTGCGCTTGTGTGGACTGCAGAGAGCCGTTGGTGGCTTTCCCACTGATGAGGTGGGGCCCGGAGGACCGATGATTCTGAGAAGACTGCTGGACAGCACACCCGCTCGCCTCGCCCGCCAGAGTTCCGACCTGCTTCAGCTCCTCGTCCTGGCCGGTACGGCGCTCGTCACGATGTTCGGCGTTGGAAGTGCATGGATGGTGGCGTTGCGTCTCCCGCTCTGGACTCTTGCAACCCTCGTGATGCTTCTGCCCGTTGGAGCGATGATCACTTACTACGTCCGGTGTCTCTACCACCCGCCTGATTTCGTGATCGAGGAACTCGACGGGTTACTGGTCGTCACCAGAGTCAGAGGCGACGACGGCCGCGACCATCACCGCTACGCCTACACCCGACAGCAACGTGTCCGCGCCACCCGGCAGATCCGTCTTGTGGGCATCCGCTCCCACTGGAGTGGACAGAACCGGGTGATCGAGGGCGTGACGTCGCTGTTCCCCGAACACCGGCTGCTCGACGGAGCCGTGGCGGAGGAAGACGGACGCGTCTACCGGTGGTTGTATCTGCTCGGTCCGCTTGCCCGCGGACGTCGCGTCAACGTCGGTATCAGGCAAGTGTTCGAAGACGTGTACGCCCCAATGAAGCCCTACTATCGCGAGAGCTGCGAGGAGCGGCGAGTAGGGAAGCTGTCGGTGCGTGTGCAGTTCGATCGCGCGGACGCACCGGCAGAGGCGTGGCAGGTCGTGTGGCGGAGAACGCGGTCGGGGTCGAGCCGCCAGGAGATCGCCCGTACCCGCTGCGAGCCGAGTGGTGAGCGCCTAGCGGGGAAAGTCATCTACGAGATGACGTTCCGGCGCCCGGACCGCGAGTGTGCCTATGGGATCTGGTGGCGGTGGCCCGACGAGCCACCACGTCGACGCCGGACCTCGGCTTCCCTCGACGCGACGAATCAGCACGAACGCGAGGTCACCCCGGATTCCCCAACAAGGCGGCGGTGATTCGGTCCAGGTGCGCGGCGACCGGCCCGGCGGTGAGCAGGCCGCTACCGGCCCCGGCCAGCTCGTGCGCCGCCGGGGCGAGCGCGCTCCGTGCCCGGAGCATCGCGTCCCGGTCGCCGAGCGCCACAGCGGCCCGGCCGGTGAGGCACCACAGCGCCTCCATGAGCAGGTCACGCGGCGGCGCCGGGGTGCGGCGCAACGCCGCGGCGGCCTCGTCCCGGCGGCCGTCGGCGAGCAGGAGCAGCGGGCGGGCCCAGGGCGCGTACGGGCCCCAGTCGGTGCCACCGGGGAAGGCGGCGGGCCGGTCGTGCCACACCCGCAGGCAGAGCAGGGCCAGCGGCAGCAGTCCGCGTTCCACGCCGGGCATCCCGCAGCCGGCCAGCGCGGTCGCCCACGACCGGTACGCCGCCTCCGCCTCCGGGTACGACGCGCCGGTGGCGGCGGTCCGCATGGCCCGGTAGCCGCCGGTGAACACGCCGACGAGCGGGCTCTCGTGCCGGGCGGCGAGCCGGTCCGCCGCGTCGGCGTGCGCGTCGGCGGCGGTGAAGTCGGCGAGCGCGCCGCGCGCCTGCACCCGGATCAGGTGCCCGAGGATCTCGGCGGTGGCCAGGCCGTGCCGGGCGGCGAGCGCGACCAGCTCCGCGCCGATCGCGTCCCGCTGCGCGGCCAGCCCGGCCCGGTGGAACGTCTGCATGTACACGCCGTTGAGCGCCTGGGCCAGCAGCGCCGGGTCGGCCACCCGCCGCGCGATCGCCTCCGCCTCACGCGCCGCCTCGGCGGGGCCCGGCGACGCCGTACCTCGGGACTCGATCGCGACGGTGGCCAGCAGCCGGGCGCGGGTCGCCTCCGGCGCGTCCGGGCCCAGCCCGGCCAGCGCCCGCTCCGCGGCCGCGACGACCCGGGCCGCCTGCGCCGGGTCGTCCGAGCGGGTCCAGATCGCCGGTACGTCGTACCCGCCGATCACCCGCGCCGTGAACTCCGGGTCGCCCAGGTGCTCGGCCGCGGTGATGGCCGCCTCACGCTGGTCCCGGGCGGCCTCCAGTCCGCCCGGCCCGGTCACCGCGAGGCTGCGCAGCATTCCGACCGTCGACTCCAGCCGGGCTCGCGCGCCGGGCACGACACTGCGCTCGTACGCGGCGGCGGTCTCCGCCCAGACCCGCGCCGGACCGGTCGGTTCGGGTTCGGCCTGGCGCAGCAGGTCGGTCTCCAGCCGTCGCAGCCGCGGTCCCGGGTCGAGGCCGAGCTGGTCGCGCAGCAGTTCCCGGGCGCGGCGCAGCACGGCGAGCGCGTCGGCCTGCCGTCCGGCGCGGTAGAGCGCCGACGCCAGCAGCGCCCACCCCTCTTCCCGCCACGGGTACCCGGCGACGTGGGCGTCGAGATCGGGCACGGCGTCGGCGGCCCGGTCCAGCGCCAGCAGCGCCTCGGCCCGCCGCTCCACGGCCGTCAGCCGGATCTGGTCGAGCCGGGACCGTTCGGCGTGCGCCCACGGCTGGTCGAAGTCGGCGTACGCGGGTCCGCGCCACCAGCCCAGCGCCTCGTCGAGCCGGTCGAGCGCGGCCCGGGGCAGCGCCTCGGCAGTCGCGGTGACGGTGTCCTCGAACCGCCAGGCGTCGACGGTGTCCGGGGCGGCGCGCAGCGCGTACCCCGGTCCGTCGGTGACCAGCAGCCGGGCCGGCTCGCGTGGCGGACGGTGCGGTTCAAGGCGGCGGCGCAGCGCCGCGACGAACGTGCGGACCGCGCCCACCGCGCCGGCCGGCGGGTCGTCCCACAGGTCGTCGACGATCTGCCCGACCGGCACGGTCCGCCCTCGGGCGGCGACCAGCCGCGCCAGCACGGCCCGGTGCCGGGGCCCCTTGAGGTCGACCGGCTCGCCCGCATCGTCCCAGGCCGTCACCGGACCCAGCACACCGAAACCGACAGGCACCGACCCCTCCTCGCCAGGGTCACCGTATCGCGCTCATCGGTTGCTCATCCGGCGCCGCCACGCTGGACCGGTACGACGAGACGAAAGAGGGATCGAGATGAGCACCGCCATCGCGGGATTCGACTACCAGCGCGTTCCGGTCGCCGAGGGTGTGACGCTGAACGTGGCGGTGGGCGGCACCGGCAGCCCGGTCGTGCTGCTGCACGGCTTCCCACAGACCCACCTGATGTGGCGGCACGTCGCCGCCGACCTGGCAGGCGAGCACACGGTGATCTGCCCCGACCTGCGCGGCTACGGCGCCAGTGACAAACCGGCCGCCGACAGCGAGGACACGTACAGCAAGCGGACCATGGCCGCCGACGTGGTGGCGCTGGCTCGCGCGCTCGGGCACGAGCGGTTCGCGCTCGCCGGGCACGACCGGGGCGCCCTGGTGGCGGTCCGGGCCGGTCTGGACCACCCGGACGCGGTCACCCACCTGGCGTCGCTGGACGTGCTGCCCACCCTCGACATGTGGGACGTGCTGCACGGCGTGTCCGCTTCGGTGGCGTTCCACCTCTACCTGATGGCCCAGCCGCCCGGCCTGCCGGAGAAGATGATCGCGGGCAGCGCCGACGCGTTCTTCGGGCACTTCCTCGACGCCTGGGCCGGTGACCCGGCGGCCATGCCGGCCGAGGTGCGCGCCGAGTACCTGCGGGCCTCCCGGGAGGCGGTCGACTCGATCGTCGCCGACTACCGGGCGTCGGCCGGGATCGACGTGGCGCACGACCTGGCTGACCGGGACGCAGGGCGGCGGCTGGCCATGCCGGTCACCGTCATCCAGCAGGACTGGGGCGCCGCGCTCGGCTACGACGCGGCGGCGGTGTGGCGGGCCTGGGCCCCGGACCTGGAGCACCGCACCACCACGGCCGGGCACTTCATGGCCGAGGAGGCCCCCGGCGAGGTCGCCGAGGCGCTGCGCGCGCTGCTGAAGCGATAGGTACGGCGGTCCGGGCGCGGCTTGCGCCCGGACCGTCCGCCCCCGTCCGCTCAGCCGGCCCGTCTCCGGACGTGCCACAGGCCGAACGCCGCCAGCAGACCGGCCGCGCCGAGGTGGAGCGCCAGCTCGATCCACTGGAACGCCCAGAACCGGCGGTTCGGCTGGTACGCCAGGTCCACGTGCAGGTCGAGCCCGCCGAGGCAGACCGCTGTGTCACCGAACGTGCCGGTGGCGCCGGTGCGCGGCGGGTCACGGAAACAGGTGCCGAACGCGGCGTCGGAGAGCTGCCGCCCGTCGGCGGTCCGCAGCGGGCTGATGTCGGTGACCCAGGCGCCCGGCACGTCCAGCCCGCCGACGACCGGCGAGCCGGTGATGCTGCCCAGGTTGCGGGCCCGGTTGACCGTGTCGGCGGTCATCGGCACGGTGACCCGCTCCGGCGGCAGGTAGTGCGGGCGCAGCAGGTTCGGCACCGCGAGCTGCACCACGACCACGGCCAGGAACACCACGGCCATCGCCGGCAGGGTGCGGCGCAGCACCAGCCCGGCGACCACGCCGAGGACGAGGGCGAACACGGCGTACCCGGCCGGCGCGATGCCGCGCGCGCCGAACAGCACGGTGCTGAACCGGTCGCCGGCGACCCGGTCGACGGGCGCGGCCGCCCAGGTCAGCAGCGCGCCGAGCACACCGGCGACGAGCGCGGCGGCGGCCGACAGCACCGCGAGCTTGACCGCCAGCCAGCGGCGGCGCGGCACGCTCTGGTTCCACACCAGCCGGTGCGTGCCCTGCTCCAGCTCCCGGGCCACCAGCGGCGCGCCCCAGAACGCGCCGATCAGCGCGGGCACCAGCGCGAACCCACCGGCGAGGAACAGCATCGTCTGCGCGTACCGGTCGGGCAGCCGGGCCGGGTCGGGCTCGGCCCGGATGTCCGCGCCGAGGCGCAGCAGGTAGGCGCCGGCCAGCGCCAGTGCGACGGCGCCGGCGAGCGCCGGAAGGCGGAACTGCCGCACCGTCATCCGGATCATCGGATCACCGCCGTGCGGGCGGCGGCCCGGGACAGGTACGCCAGCACCAGCTCCTCCAGCGTGACCGGCGCGTCGTCGCGTACCGCCGGGCCCCGGACCACGACGCGGCCGGGCTCGGCCCAGACCACCTCGGCCCCGGCGGGCGCGGCGGCGGCCCGGCGGTGCGTGGCGAGCAGGTCAGTGACCGGGCCGGCCACCTGGACCCGGGCGGCGCAGAGCACGACCAGGTGGTCGCAGACCTGCGCCACGTCGCCGAGCAGGTGCGAGGAGAGCACCGCGCCGGAGCCGAGTTCCCGCACGAATCCGGCCAGCCCGTGCATGAACTCGCGGCGGGCCAGCGGGTCCAGCGCGGCGGCCGGCTCGTCGAGGATCAGCAGCTCGGGACGCTTCGCGGCGGCCAGCGCGAGGGCCAGCTGCGCGCGCTGGCCGCCGGAGAGCCGGCCCGCCTTCTGCGCCGGGTCCAGGCCGACCTCGGCGACGCGCCGCCGGGCCAGCGCCGCGTCCCAGGACGGGTTGAGCCAGGCGCCCATCCGCAGGTGCTCCGCGACGGTGAGGGAGGCGTACACCGGCGTGTCCTGGGCGACGAAACCGACCCGGGCCAGGTGCGCGGCGTCGGCGGCCGGCGGCGAGCCGAGCACCGTCAACGATCCCGAGGTCGGCGCGATCAGCCCGCAGGCCAGTTGCAGCAGCGTGGACTTTCCGGCCCCGTTGGGGCCGACCAGGCCGACCACGTGCCCGCGCGGGACGCTCAGGTCGCAGTCGGCAAGCGCGGTGCGGCGGCCGTACCGTTTGGTCAGCCGCTCGGCGTGCAGGGCGAGTGGTGGATGCATGCGGCTCATCCTGGGCACGCCGCGACCGGCGGGCATCGGTCCGGAGCAGGGTCCGGCGCGCGACGGACCCTACTTTCGGCCGGTTCGGCCCGGCCCGCGATCTCCTAGCGTCCTGGGCATGGCTACCGAACGGCTCACCCGGGTGGCGGCGACGGCGGGCCTCGCCGTGGTGCTGCTCGCCGCGATCGGCGTCCAGGCGGTGGCGATCGCCGCGAGCTGGGGACTGCGGTACTGGTTCGTCGGCGGGGCGGCCGCCGTCGTGGTCGGCGCGCTGGCTCTGGTACGCCACCGGCAGCGCGTCGTCACGGCCGTTGCCGGACTCGTCGTCGCGGCGTCGGCCGTCGTCGCCGCCCGGCTGTTCGACCTGCCCACCGAGCCGGGGCCCGCGCTGGCGCTGGCGTCGGCCGTCCTGGTCGGATCGGCGGTACGCGCGCTGCCGCCGCTGCCCGCCGGCCTGATCGCCGCCGGTGGGCTCGTGGTGGCGGTCGGGGCGTGGTCGTCCGCCCGGCCTGGGGCGGGCGGGTCCGGGGTGGTGGCGCTCAACAGCCTGTGCTGGCTCGGCGGGGTCGCCGCCGGGCTCACGTTGCGGCTGCTCGACGAGCGGGCGAAGGTCACCGCCGAGCAGGTACGCCGCGACGAGCGGCTGGAGCTGGCCCGGGAACTGCACGACGTGGTGGCCCACCACGTCACCGGCATGGTGGTGCAGGCGCAGGCCGCCCACCTGGTCGGGCGCCGGGATCCGGCGCGCGCCACGGAGTCGCTGGCCGGCATCGAGGCGGCCGGCGGCGAGGCGATGCGGGCCATGCGCCGCCTGGTCGGGGTGCTGCGCGACACCGCCGACGCGCCGCCGGCCTCGGCCGGTCCGGAGCAGGTCGAGGAGCTGGTCGAGCGGTTCCGCCGGCAGGGCCCGCCGGTGCGGCTGCGGCTACCGGAACAGACGGCCTGGCCGCCGGAGGTCACCAGCACCGTGCACCGGATCGTCCGGGAGGCGCTGACGAACGTGGCCCGCCACGCCCCGCACGCCGCCCAGGTCACTGTGGACGTGGCGCAGGAGCCGGATGCGGTGGTGGTCGAGGTGACCGATGACGCGTCCTCCGCGCCCGCCGAGTCCCGGGGTGGGTACGGCCTGGTCGGCCTGCGGGAGCGGGTCGAGGCCCTGGGCGGCACGCTGCACGCCGGTCCCCGCCCCGAGGCCGGGTGGTCGGTGCGGGCGGTAGTGCCGAAGGGGAGGGCGTGATGACGATCCGCGTGCTGCTCGCCGACGACCAGGCGATGGTCCGCGGCGGGCTGCGGCTGATCCTGGAGGACCAGCCCGACATCTCGGTGGTGGCCGAGGCGGCCGACGGCGTCGACGCGGTCGCCCAGGCGCGCCGCCTGCGCCCCGACGTCTGCCTGGTGGACATCCGGATGCCGCGGCTCGACGGTCTCCAGGTGACGCGGGCGCTCGCCGGGCCCGAGGTGGCCGACCCGCTGCGCGTCGTCGTGGTCACCACGTTCGACCTGGACGAGTACGTCTACGGCGCGTTGCGCGGGGGAGCGGCCGGGTTCCTGCTCAAGGACGCCGGACCGGCCCTGCTGGTGGAGGCGGTACGGGCCGCGTACCAGGGCGACGCGCTCGTGTCCCCGTCGGTGACGGTCCGGTTGCTGCGTCACCTGACCCCGCCCGCGCCGCCGCGTGACGAGCGCCGCCCGGCGTTGTCGGAGCGGGAGACCGAGGTGGTCCGCGAGATCGCCCGGGGCCGTACCAACCTGGAGATCGGTGCGGAGCTGTTCATCTCGCTGAGCACCGTCAAGAGCCACGTCTCGGCGGTGCAGACAAAGCTCGGCCTGCGCAACCGTACCGAGATCGCGGTCTGGGCGTGGGAGCAGCGCGTGGTCGACTGAAAACATTGGCGGACGCCCTACCGTACGTTGTACGTTAGTGCCCTCGTCGACGGAGGGGGCACAGACGTGGAACACGCGATCCGCGCGGAGGGCCTGCGCAAGCGGTACGGGGACACGGACGCGCTGGACGGCTTCGACCTGCGGGTGCCACCGGGCACCGTGTGCGGGCTGCTCGGCCCGAACGGCGCCGGCAAGACCACAGCCGTACGCATCCTGGCCACACTGCTGCGCTTCGACGCCGGGCGGGCCGAGGTCGCCGGCTTCGACGTGGCGGGGCAGGCCGACCAGGTGCGCCACCGCATCGGCCTGGTCGGGCAGCACCCGGCGGTGGACGAGGCACTGAGCGGGCGGGAGAACCTGGTGATTTTCGGCCGGCTGTTCCACCTGGACCGGGCCGGGGCGAGACGGCGGGCGACCGAACTGCTCGACCGGTTCGGGCTCGCCGACGCCGGTGATCGGCCGGTACGCACGTACTCCGGTGGCATGCGCCGCCGCCTCGACCTGGCCGCCGGCATGATCCTCGCGCCGGCAGTGCTGTTCCTGGACGAGCCGACCACCGCGCTCGACCCGCGCGGGCGCAACGAGGTGTGGGAGGCGGTACGCGACCTGGTGCGCACCGGCACCACGGTGCTGCTCACCACGCAGTACCTGGACGAGGCCGACCAGCTCGCCGATCGCGTCTGCGTGCTCGACGCCGGCCGGGTGATCGCCGAGGGCACCCCTGACGCGCTCAAGTCCCGGCTCGGCGGCGACCGGATCGAACTGGTCGTACGCGACGCCGCCGACCTCGCCACCGCCGCCGGGCGGCTGCGTACGGTCGCCCGCGCCGAACCGGCGGTCGATCCGGACCGGCGGGCGGTCAGCGCCCAGGTCGGCGACCGGGCCGGCGCGCTGACCGAGGTGCTGCGCGCGCTCGACGCCGACGGCGTGACGGTGGCCGACGTGGCGCTGCGGCGACCCACACTGGACGAGGTGTTCCTCCAGCTCACCGGCGGGCCGTCCGCCGACCGGACCGGCGTGGAGGTGACCGCGTGACCGCGACGGTGACCCCGGCCCGGCGCCCGTCCCTGGCCGGTGACGGCCTGACGCTCACCGGGCGCGCGCTGGCGCACTGGCGGCGCGAGCCCGGCCCGCTGATCGGCTCGCTGGGCTTCGACATCCTGATGGTGCTGATGTTCGCGTACCTGTTCGGCGGCGCGCTCCAGGTACCGGGCGGCGGCAGCTACCGGGAGTTCCTGATGCCCGGCATGTTCGCCATGACCATGGTCTTCGGCATCAGCATGACCACCATGGCGGTGTCGGCGGACCTGGACCGCGGTGTCACCGACCGGCTGCGGTCCATGCCGGTGTCCCGGCTGGCCCCGCTGCTCGGCCGCGCGGTCGCCGACCTGATGTTCGCGGTGGTGACGCTCGCCGTCATGCTGGGCGTCGGCCTGGCCGTCGGGTGGCGGGCGCGCGGCGACCTCGGCGACACGCTCGCCGCGCTCGGGCTGATCCTGCTGCTGCGGTTCGCGCTGGTCTGGGTGGGCATCTTCCTCGGCCTGACCGTGAAGGGGCAGAGCGCGGTCACCGCCGTGCAGACGCTGGAGTTCCCGCTCGGCTTCCTGTCCAGCGCGTTCGTGGCGCCGTCCACAATGCCCGCGTGGCTGGGCGCGGTAGCCGAGTGGAATCCGCTGTCCGCGACCGTCGGGGCCACCCGGGAGCTGTTCGGCAACCCCGGCTGGGGCGGCGACTCTTGGGTGGCCGCGCATCACCCGCTGCTGGCGGTGCTGTGGCCGCTGGTGCTGGTCGCGGTGTTCCTGCCGCTGTCGCTGCGCCGCTACCGGGCGCTGAGCCGCTGAGCCGTACCCCCGGGGGCGGTGCACACTCCGCCCCCGGGGGTACGGTCACGGCCCGGTGAGCACGACCAGCTCGCCGGTGGCGCGGGTCATCGCGACGTACCGGTCCACCGCGCCGGCGACCCCGTCGCCGAACGCCTCCGGGTCGACCAGCACCACCAGGTCGAACTCCAGCCCCTTGGCCAGCACCGGGCTCAGCGAGCGGACCCGGTCCGTCGCCGGGAACGCCGGATCGCCGATGACGCACGCGAGGCCCTCGCTGTGGGCGGCGAGCCAGCCGTCCACCACCGCGCGCAGGTCGGCGCGGTCGCCGTACCGCAACGGGGCGCCGTCGCGGATGGACGTGGGCACGTTGGCGTCCGGGAGGACGGCCCGGATCACCGGCTCGGCCGCCGCCATCACCTGCGCCGGGGTGCGGTAGTTGACAGTCAGCGTCGCCACCTCGACCCGGTCGAACCCGGCCCGCGCCAGCCGCTGCGGCCACGACTCGGTGAACCCGTGCCGCGCCTGCGCCCGGTCACCGACCACTGTGAAGCTGCGCGACGGGCAGCGCGCCAGCAGCATCTGCCACTGCGCGTCGGTCAGCTCCTGCGCCTCGTCCACCACGACGTGCGCGAACGGCCCGGCCAGCAGGTCCGGATCGGCCACGCTCAACGCGCTGGAGTCGACCAGGCTGGTCCGCATGTCCTCGCCGTACAGCATTGTCATCAGACCCTCGCCGTCGTCGTAGGCGTGCGAGGCGATCAGGGCGTCGACCACCGTGTCCATCTCGACGCGCTGCGCGGCCAGCACCGCCTCGTCGCGGCGCCGCCGCAGCGACGCCTCCGGATCGCCGACCCGCCGCCGGGCCGCGTCCAGCCACGGCAGGTCCGCCACCGTCCAGGCCCGGGGGTCGGCCCGCCGCAGCGTACGGATCTCCTCGGCACTCAGCCAGGGGGCGCACCGGCGCAGGTAGGCCGGCACCGACCAGAGGTCGGCCACCACGTCGAGCGGGTCGAGCAGCGGCCACGCCCGGCCGAATGCCGTGACCAGTTCCCGGTCGCGCCCCAGCGCCCGGCGAACCGCCTCCCCCGGTTCGTCGCCCCGGTACTTCTCCACGAGGATCGTGAGCAGTTCCTCCCACACGTCGTCGCGGGCCTCGTTGTGCGGGACGCCCGGCCCGGCCGCCTCGAACGCCGTCGCCCAGTCGTCGGCGGTCAGCCGCAACTCGGCGTCCTCGACGCCGACCGTCAATACGGTCGTGGGCGGCTCCTCGTAGAACCGGACCGCGGCGTCGATCACCCGCACCAGGTCCGCCGACGCCTTGAGCCGGGCCACCTCCGGGTCGGCGTCGGGCGCCGCCGCCGCGCCCTCGGGCACCAGGTCAGCGAGCGTGCAGATCTGTACGTCCTCTTCGCCCAGGCTGGGCAGCACGTCGGAGACGTAGTTCAGGTACGGCTGGTGCGGGCCCACGACGAGCACGCCGCCCCGGCGCTCGCCCAGCCGCGGGTCGGCGTGCAGCAGGTACGCGGTGCGGTGCAGCGCCACCACCGTCTTGCCGGTGCCGGGGCCGCCGTCGACCACCAGCGCGCCCCGGGAACCGGCCCGGATGATCGCGTCCTGGTCGGCCTGGATGGTGCCGAGCACGTCGCGCATCCGCGCCGACCGGGTCGCGCCCAGGCTGGCGATGAACGCGGACTGGTCGTCCAGCGCGGCGTGCCCGGCCAGTCCGTCGGCGGTGAACACCTCGTCCCAGTAGTCGGTGATCCGGCCTCCGCTCCACCGGTACCGGCGGCGGCTGACCAGGCCCCTCGGGTCGGCGTGGGTCGCGCCGAAGAACGGCTCGGCGGCGGGGGAGCGCCAGTCCAGCAGCAGCCGGCCGCCCGCGCCGTCGGTCAGGCCGAGCCGGCCCACGTACACCGGGGCCGCGCCGTCCGCGCCGACCATCCGGCCCAGGCACAGGTCCAGGCCGTAACGGCGCAGCGTACGCAGGCGCGCGCTCAACCGGCGGACCTCCTGGTCCCGGTCGACCGCCTGCCGGCCCCGGCCGCCCGCGGCCCGGCGCGTCGCGTCGAGCCGGTCGGTCAGTTCGGCGATCGAGCGGCGCAGGCTGTCCGCGATGGCGGCGAAGTGCCGCTCGTCGGCGGCGATCAGGTCCGGGTCGGCCTTCGCCGACAGACGCTCGGGAAGATCGAAAACGCTCGTGGTGGGCAGGTTCAACTCGTCTCCGATCACGGGCACGGCCGAGCCTCCGCTCTTCGCGGCTCTTTCGAATGCCTCGGCAATGGGTTACGGCCGGCAATTGTGCGCCCTTACCCGGGTCTTGCGGCAAGACCGGGGGTGCGCTATATGTTGGTAGTGGCGGGAGAACCCGCCATTCTTTTTGCGCGAACAATTCTCGGGCCGCCCTTTCCGGCGTCCCGCCCACGGCCGGTGACCGGCGTGGCCGGTAGGATGACGGCACCATGTCGAAGGAGCGCCGGCGCAAGGCCGATCCCGCCCGCAGCCTGGCCCTTCTCTGGCGTACCCGGGAGCCGGCCAGCCGTGGCGCCGGTCCCGGCCTCAGCGTCGACCGGATCGTGCGCACCGCGATCGAGATCGCCGACGCCGAGGGCATCGACGCGCTCACCATGCGCCGGGTCAGCGAGGCGCTCGGCGTCGGGACCATGTCCGTCTACACGTACGTCCCGGGCAAGGCGGAACTGCTCGACGTCATGGTGGACACCGTCCTCGGTGACCTGCCGCGCCCGTCCGGCGTGCCGGGTGGCTGGCGGGGCCGGCTGGAACGCATCGCCCGCGACAACCTCGCGCTCTACCGGGCCCATCCGTGGCTGCTGCGCGCCGAGACGACCCGGCCGGTGCTCGGCCCGAACGTGCTCGCCAAGTACGACTACGAACTGCACGCGGTAGCGGACATCGGGCTCGACGACGTGGAGATGGACGCGGTTCTCACGCTCGTGCTGGGGCACGCCAAGAGCGCGGCCCGGGTCGCGCTGGACGTGGCCGAGCTGGAACGTGAGACCGGGATGACCGACGACCAGTGGTGGCAGACGCACGGCCCCTGGCTGGAGAAGTTCATGACCGCCGGCAGTTTTCCACTCGCCGCGCGGGTCGGGACCGCCGCCGGTATGGCGCACGGCGGGGCGTACGGGCCGGACCACGCCTTCGAGTTCGGTCTCCAGCGGGTGCTCGACGGCATCTCGGTGGTGGTGGCCGCCCGCGCCGCGGGTGAGCCGGAGCCCGGGAAGACCTTGTAATCCTACTAGTTAAGTAGGAAACTCTCTCCATCGATCGGCTCCGGCCGGTCGATCACCCCTCGCCTCCGGCTGCCCTCCGTCGCCCGCGCGTACCCGTAGGAGCCCTCATGAGCAACGCGCCCACGCCACCCGAACCGCCCACCGCAGGCACGTCCCGGCTCGCCTTCAGCGAGGACTGGGCCGCCACCGTCCTCGGCCTCGCGCTGCTGCTCCTGGTGCTGGCCGGCGCGATCCCCGCCGGGCTGGTGCCGTGATGGCCGCCGCCCCGGAACCCGCCGTCCGCAACACCGCCGCCGGGCCGTCCGCGGCCTCCACCGCGGACGCCCCGGCCGCCGCGACCCCGGTGGACCGACCCGCCGGTACGCCCGCGGTCGCTCCACCCCGGGCCGACCTGCGTACCGGCGCGTTCTGGGCCTGGACCGGCCTGGGCCTGCTGGTGGTGCTCGGTCTCGCCGCGCTCACCCGGTACCTCGAACAGAACGTGCCGGTCTGGGCCGAGGGCAGCGCGATCGAGGACGTGGCCGGCGCCGTCGAGTACCCGGTCTACGCGATCCTGCTCGGCCTGCTCGGCAACCTGGTCGTCACCGTGACCGGGCTGCGGGACCGGATCTCCGCCGCGTTCCGTACCGAGTTCTTCATCAAGACCGGTCTGGTGCTGCTCGGCGCCTCGATCAACCTCGCCGTCATCGGGAGCGCCGCCGGACCCGCCATCGCCCAGGCGCTGCTGCTGATCAGTGGCGTGTTCCTGTTCACCTGGTGGCTGGCCGGGCGGTTCGGCCTGGACGAGAAGCTGCGGGCGCTGCTCGCCTCGGCGGTGTCGATCTGCGGAGTCAGCGCCGCCATCGCCGCCGCCGGTGCGGTACGGGCCCGCCGGGAGCAGCTCGCGTACACGGCCAGCCTGGTCATCGCGTTCGCGCTGCCGTCGATCTTCCTGCTGCCGTGGCTGGCCGACGTGCTCGGCCTCTCCGACGCGGTCGCCGGCGCCTGGATCGGCGGCAACATCGACACCACCGCCGCCGTCACCGCGGCCGGCGCGCTCGCCGGTGAGGACGCGCTCCAGATCGCCAGCATCGTCAAGGTCACCCAGAACGCGCTGATGGGCGTGGTCGCGGTGGCCCTCACCGCGTACTTCGCGCTGCACGTGGAGCGCCGGCCGGACGCCCCGCGCCCCGGGCTCGGCGAGCTGTGGCGCCGGTTCCCGAAGTTCGTGCTCGGGTTCGTCGCCGCCTCGGTGATCGCCACCTGGTACCTCGACGCGGCGGGCGCGGACGGCAAGGCCACCATGGCCGTCGTCACCGACCTGCGGGTCTGGTTCCTGATCCTGGCGTTCGTCAGCATCGGCCTGGAGGTCCGCGTGTCGTCGCTGCGCGAGGCCGGCTGGCGGCCGGTGACCGTGTTCGCCGCCGCCACAGTGTTCAACCTGGTGCTGGCCCTCGGACTGGCGTCGGTGCTGTTCCACGGCTTCACGGTGTGACCCCACGCCCCCGTACACCTTGGAGGAACGCCGTGCCCGAGCCCGCCGACGTCCCGGTCGACGCCGACGCCGACGCGCTGCGGACGCTGCTGCGCCACCAGGCCAGCACCGTCACGGTGGTCACCGCCGCCGGTCCGCCCGCGGCCGGGTTCACGGCCACCTCGTTCACCGCGGTGTCGCTGCGGCCGCCGATCGTCTCGTTCTGCCTGGGCCTGGGCTCGTCGAGCTGGCCGGTGGTGTCCCGGGCCCGGCACGTCGGGGTGCACCTGCTCGGGCACGGCCAGCACGAGGTGGCCCGGAGGTTCGCCACCAGCGGGATCGACCGGTTCGCCGAGCCGACCCGCTGGCGGCCCGGCCCCGAGGGGGTGCCGGTCCTCGACGACACGCTGGCCTGGCTGCTGTGCCGGGTGGTGGACCGGGTGGTCGTCGGCGACCACGCGATCGTGCTGGCCGAACCGGAGCTGTTGCGGCACGCCGACGTCGGGTCGCCGCTGCTCTACCACCGGGGGCGGTACGCCGGCCTCGCCGGCACGACCGACCCCGGCGACCGCCGCTCCGCCGCCTGAGCGGCAGGGGACCGGGCGTCGCTATCGTGGCCGGGTGATCACCTGCGTCGTGCACTACACGATCGACCCCGCGAAGACCGAGGCGTTCGAGCGCTTCGCCCGCACCTGGATGCGGCTGGTGGCACGGCACGGCGGCGTGCACCACGGCTACTTCCTGCCTGCCGAGGGCGCCAGCGACCGGGCCGAGGCGCTGTTCAGCTTCGAGAGCCTGGCGGCGTACGAGCAGTACCGGGCCCGGTTCGGGGTGGACCCGGAGTTCGTCGCCGCCGACCGGATCCGCGACGAGTCGGGCTGCGTCCTGCGGTACGAGCGCACGTTCATGCGCCCGCTCCTGCCCACCGACTGACACCGGCGCGACCGGGCAGTGGGAGGCGCGGTCAGCCGGTGCGCGGCGAGTCCGGGGTCTGTGCGGCGGCGGCGTAGCGGCGGGCCAGGCGGGCGAACGCCTCCCGTAGCTCCGGCGGGCCGACCACCTCGATGTCGGCGTCGTAGCGGCCGAGCACGGCGGCCAGCCCGGGCCACGACCAGGCGCCGAGCACCAGCCGGCAGCGGTCCGGGCCCAGTTCCTCGACGATCCCGTCGCGGGTCCACGCAGAGACCGTCCGGGCGGGCAGGTCGAGGATCACCTCGCCCCGGCAGGGCCAGTCGCCCGGGCCGGTGCCGCCCTTGAACCGGCCGGCGACGTACGCGGCCACGTCCCCGCCGGGCAGCTCACGGGGCGTGAACCGGGGGCCGGTGGGCGTACGCGGGCTGATCCGGTCGACCCGGAACGTGCGCCAGTCGTCGCGGTCGAGGTCCCAGGCGACGAGGTACCAGCGCCCACCCCAGGTGACGAGGTGGTGCGGCTGCACCCGGCGCGGCGGCCGGTTCGGATCCGGCGGCGCGGCGGACACCGACTCGTAGTCGAAGCGCAACTCCTCGCGGGCGTGCACGGCGGCGCTCAACGTCATCAGCAGCGCCGGTTCCACCCGGTGCCGGGCGGGCGTACCGGCGCGTTGCACGTCGACCACCCGCAGCCCGTCCACCCGGTGCCGCAGCCGCGCCGGCATCACCTGCCGCACCGTGGTCAGCGCCCGCGCCGCCGCCTCCTCGATGCCGGTCACGCCGCTGGCGGCGGTCTGCAACGCCACGGTGAGCGCGACGGCCTGCTCGTCGTCGAAGAGCAGCGGCGGCAGCGCGGAACCGGCGCCCAGCCGGTAGCCGCCGTCCGGCCCCTTGGCGCTCTCGATCGGATAGCCCAGCTCGCGCAGCCGGTCGACGTCGCGGCGCACGGTACGCGGGCTGACCCGCAGCCGTTCGGCGAGCAGCGATCCCGGCCAGTCCCGTCGCGCCTGCAACAGGGACAGCAGCGAGAGCAGTCGGGCGGAAGTCTTCGGCACGACACGCATTCTGCCGCGAGAAGAGGACACTTTCTGACCGCTATGCCTGCGAGGGTGGACCCGTACCGATCAGGACCGGAAGGAACCGATGACGATGACCGGCACCACCACGACCCCCACCACCCTCGACGCCGAGCGGGCCGACCTGCTGGCCGAGCTCGCCGACGCCCGGAACATGCTGATCAACGCGGTGCGCGGCCTCACCGACGAGCAGGCCGGGCAGAAGCCGACAGTCAGCGCGCTCTGCCTCGGCGGCCTGATCAAGCACGTCGCGTCCACCGAGGAGGCGTGGCTGCGGTTCGTGGTCGAGGGCCCCTCGGCGATGTCCTTCGCCCTGCCCGAGGGCGTCACCTGGGAGGACTTCATGTCCGGCCAGGCCCGCGAGCTGCCGCAGTGGGCGATCGACCGGGGACGGGACTTCCAGATGCTGCCCGAGGACACGCTGCCGGCGATCCTCGACCGGTACGCCCGCATCGCCGCGCGTACCGAGGAGATCGTCGCCGGCGTCGAGGACCTGTCGGCGACCTGGCCGGTGCCGGACGCGCCGTGGAACGAGCCGGGCTCGGTCCGCAGCGTCCGGCGGGCGCTGATCCACGTCATCGCCGAGACCACGCAGCACGCCGGGCACGCGGACATCCTGCGCGAGAGCATCGACGGGCAGACCACCACCTGAGCCGGCCGGGGGACCGCGGCCATGACAGTGCTCGGCCAGCGCGCGCTCAACCGGGCGACGCTCGCCCGGCAACTGCTGCTCGACCGCGCCGGCCTGCCGGTGGCCGGCGCGGTCGCGCACCTGTGCGGACCGCAGGCCCAGGAGCCGCAGGAACCGTGCGCCGGGCTCTGGTCACGGCTGCGGTCCTTCGACCCGGTGGTGCTGTCGGACCTGCTGGCGCGCCGCCGACTGGTGCGGTGCTCTCGCTGGCGCCGACCCCACGGGCGCCGTGGCGCGGGCTGTGGCGCAGCACGGTCGGCGGCCGGGCCGGCCCTGAGTCACCGAGCTTCACCAGCGGCGGCGCCTCATCCGACCGTGAGTGCCAGCTTCCCGACGTAGTGATCACCCAGGGCGCGGTGTGCATCCTGGACCCGCTCCAACGGGAAGGCCCGGGCGACGTGGACCTCGAAGGAGCCCGCCTCGATGATCGCGTTCAGCCGATCGGTGGCGGCGCGGCTTCGATCGCCGTCGTAGTGGGACACCGGCGCGCCCGGCGACGACGCGAGCGCGGGCAGGACGCCGTTCGGCCAGGCGATCCGCCCCGAGTTCCGGATCGCGTGAAGAGCGCGTTCGGCGGTTCCGCCGCCCACTGTGACCAGAGCCGCGTCCAGTCCGCCCGGTGCGAACTCCAGCGCTGCGGCCGGCACATCGTCCCTGCGGCCGTCGACCGCGTCGTCGGCGCCCAGTCGCCGGGCCAGGGCGACGCCGTCGTCACCGGAGGCCACTGCCAGGACCCGGATGCCACGATGCCGCGCCAGTTGCACGGCCATGTGCCCGATGCCCCCGCTGGCGCCGAAGACCATGAGCGTCTCGTCCGGCCGCAGGCCGAGCAGGTCGAGGCCGCTCAGCGCGGTCAGGGCGTCCCAGGCCATCGCGCCGGCCTGTCCGGTCGGCATCCGGTCGGGCACGCGCGCGACGAACTCCGCCTCGACGACGGCGTACTCGGCGTAGAAGCCGCCGCGCGGCACCGGCATCGTCGCGGCGTAGACACGCTCGCCCACCTCGAACCGGGTGACGTCGCGTCCGACAGCGGCCACCGTGCCCGCGCCGTCCCAGCCGAGGACGTAGGGGAAGCTCGACGCGACACCGAAGACCCCGTCGTATTCCCCCTCCCGCTCGCCCGCGTCCCAGGACCCGACCCCTGCGGACTCCACCCGGATGAGGACGTCGTCGGCGCCGACCTCCGGAAGCGGTATCCGGCGCGACGAGAGCTCGCCGACTCCACCGAACCGATCCAGGACGACCGCGTTCATCCGCGGCCCCGGGACCGCGCCGCGCGCTGTGTGCTCGGCTCTGCCGTCCATCTGACCTCCCCGTTGCTTGAGTTAATCAAGGATCAGTGGAGCACAAGTATTTGAGCGAATCAAGCATCTGCTCTAGGCTGGGTGCCATGGCACTGCCCAGCGGACCCGTGACCGCCTCGTCCGATGCGGAGGCCGCGTTGTTCGACCTGGTCGACGTATACGACCGTGCCTACGAGGCGGCCGCGGCCGAGCTGTCGCTGAGCCCGGCCCAGGCATGTGTGCTCGGACGACTCGACGAGCGACGCGGCATGGGCGCCCTGGCCGAGGAACTGGGCTGTGACGCCTCCAACATCACCCAGATCGTGGTGCGGCTCGAAGCGCTCGGCCTCGTCACCCGTGAACCGAATCCCCGGGACCGCCGCGCGCGGCTCGTGGCGCGAACTCCCCGAGGCGATGAGATCTACCATCGGTTCGCCGCCGCCTTCACCTTCGCCCGCTCGGCGGTCGGGCGACTGACACCCCAGGAACAGGACCAGCTGACGGCGCTGCTGCGCAAAGCTCTGGGCTGACCCCGCCCTCAGGAGCGCGTCGCGCGGCCCATCCGGGTGACCGCCTCGGTGAGCACGGCGGGGGAGGTGGCGAAGTTGAGCCGCACGAAGCCGGCGCCACCGGCGCCGAAGACGTGCCCGGAGCTGAGCGCCACCCGGGCCCGGTCGAGGAACATCCGCGCCGGACCGGCCAGGTCGCTCGCCACCCCCGGTCCGTCGCCCGCCTCCGTGGGCACGCCGAGGCGCCGGCAGTCCAGCCAGGCCAGGTACGTGCCCTCGGGCGGCCGCCACGACACGGTGGGCAGGTGCTCGGCCAGCAGCGACCCGAGCAGCGCCCGGTTCGCGTCCAGGCCGTCGAGCAGCCGGTCCAGCCACGGACCGCCGGCCCGGAACGCGGCGGTGTGCGCGAGCACCCCGAGGTGACTGGGACCGTGGCTGACCTCCTCCGGCATCCGGGCCAGGTCGTCCGCCGCGTCCGGCCCGGCAACCGCCAGCGCCGCCTTCAGCCCGGCCAGGTTCCACGCCTTCGACGCCGACACCAGCGCGAACGCGTTCTGGGCGCCCGGCACAGTCAGGTACGGAGTGAACCGCGCGCCGGGCAGCGCCAGCGGCGAGTGGATCTCGTCGGCCACCACCCGTACGCCGTGCCGGTCGGCCAGCGCGGCGACCGTGGCCAGCTCGTCGGGCCGGTGGACCACACCGGTCGGGTTGTGCGGGTTGCAGAGCAGGAACGCCGGCCGGTCGCCGATCGCGCGGGCACGCCGGAACGCCTCCTCCAGCGCGGCCGGGTCGAGCCGCTGGTCCGCGCCGAGCGGCGCCTCGAGGATCTGCCGCCCGGCGTTGGTGACGAACGCGTAGAACGGCGGGTAGACCGGGGGAGTGACCACCACCGCGTCACCAGGGTCGGTGACCAGGCGCAGCACCTCGACCGTACCCATCATCACATCCGGTACGAGCGTGGTGCGGCCGACCGGGAAGTCGGCCCAGTCCCACCGCTGCGCGGCGAACCCGCCGACCGCCTCGGCGTACGCGGTGCCGTACGAGTAGCCGGTGTCGCCCAGCTCGACGGCCCGGCGCAGCGCCTCGGCCACCGGCGGCGCCAGCGGCACGTCCTGCTCGGCGACCCACAGCGGCAGCACGTCCGGCGGGTACAGCCGCCACTTCACGCTGGTGCGCTGCCGGAGCTGGTCGAGCGTGAGCTGGGTGAGCGGGTTGCCGTCGTCGGCGGAAACGACCATGCGGCCCACCCTAGGCGCGCCCTACCATCGCGCGGTGGCCCACCCGACGTACCCGCTGACCACGCCCCGGCTGCTGCTGCGCCCGGTCACGCCAGGTGACCTGGACGACGTGCACGCCTGGCAGCGCCGCCCGGACGTGGTCCGCTGGATGCGCGGAGCCCGGCCGCGTACCCGGGAGGAGTCGCGGTCGTCGGTCGCGGCGATGGCGGCGGAGGACGCGCTGCGCGCGGAGGGCGACTGCCTGACCCTGGCAGTGGTCGGCGACGCCCGGGTGATCGGCGCGGTGGAGCTGGTCTGGCGCAGCCGGGTCGACAGCACCGCCGAGCTGGGGTATGTCTTCCACCCCGCTCACGGTGGCCGAGGGCTGGCCACGGAGGCGGCCGGCGCGCTGCTGGACTGGGGTTTCGGCGAGTTCGGACTGCACCGGGTGATGGCCCGCTGCCACGCGGACAACGAGCCGTCGGCGCGCCTGATGGCCCGGCTCGGAATGCGGCGGGAGGCGCGGCACGTGCGCAGCTACCGGTTCCGCGGCGAGTGGGCCGACCAGCTCGTCTACGCGATCCTGGCCGACGAGTGGCGGTCCGGCGCGGGCTGAGCGATGCGGCTCAGCCCACGACGACCGGGTTGCCGATCCGGATCTCGCCGGTGGTCAGCGGCACGAGCCGGATGCCGAACCAGGTCTTCCCGTCGTGGCGCCGGTGCCGGGCCAGGGTGCGGATCGGCTCCTTCCCGCTGGCCAGGGTCTCCGGGTCGATGAGCGTCACGGCGCAGCGGTCGCAGCGTTCGGAGACCCGGAAGTCCACGGCGCCGACGCGTACCCGGCTCCAGCCGTCCTCGGCGAACGGCGCGAACGGCCCGTCCAGCACCACCGTCGGCCGGAACCGGGCCATCGCCAGCGGCTCCGGCGCGGGCTCGCCGCGTTCCAGCGCGCCCTCGACGATCCAGTCCCGCAGCCGCCGCAGCGACGGCAGTGTGGCCACCAGCAGCGGTCCGGCGTCGGACAGGTTCAGCGGATCGCCGGGCCCGCCGCCGTGCTCGGCCGACATCGGCCGGCGGCGCGGGTCGTCCAGCCAGGCCAGCCGCACCGGCCGGCCCAGCCGCGCGGAGAGCCAGTCGTGGGCCTCGTCGGCGGCGAGCCGGACCGTGTCCAGCCGGGACACGTCGGTGGCGACCGGCGGCCCGTCGACCGGTTCGGCGACTGTGAGCGACGACCCGTCGCGGGTGGTGAGCGTGATCGACCCGGGACCGGGGGCGGCGGTCAGGCCGAGCAGCGCCGGCAGGGCGGTCGAGCCCAGTTTGCCGCCGTCGGGGCGCAGCACCACCCAGCGGCGGTCGTGACGCAACCCCCACGGCTCGACGTCGGCGCGGTCGACGTCGACGCCGCCCAGGGACTTGACCGGGTACAGGTGGGCCGAGACGAGCCGCGTCACCACACCCTCAGCCGATCTTCGGGGTGGCGCGGTCGATGATCGCGGCGAGGTCCAGCCCGCCCGGCAGCGTCCCGTACGCCTGACCGTGGTCGCCGTCGAGCCGGGACGCGCAGAACGCGTCGGCGACCGCCGGGTGTCCGTGGCGCACCAGCAGCGCGCCCTGGAGCACCAGCGCGAGCCGCTCCACCACCCGCCGGGCGCGCAGCTCCAGGTCGGTGTGGTCGGCCAGTTCGTCGCGCACCCGGCGCACCGCGGCGTCCAGCCGTGCGTCCGCGCCGGCCGCGGCGGCCACCTCCGCCTCGTACGCGGCGAGCACCTGCGGTTCCCGGGTGAGCGCGCGCAGCACGTCGAGCGCGGCGACGTTGCCGGAGCCCTCCCAGATCGAGTTCAGCGGCGACTCGCGGAACAGCCGCGGCATGCCGGACTCCTCGACGTAGCCGTTGCCGCCCAGGCACTCCAGCGCCTCGGCGGCGTGCCCCGGCCAGCGCTTGCACACCCAGTACTTGCCGACTGCGAGGGCGAGGCGCTTGAACGCGGTCTCGCCGTCGTCGCCGCGCGCCGACCGGTCGGTCGCCCCGGCCAGCCGCATCATCAGCACGGTGGCGGCCTCGGACTCGACGGCCAGGTCGGCCAGCACGTTGCGCATCAGCGGCTGGTCGGCCAGGTAGTTGCCGAACGCGCGCCGGTGGGTGGCGTGGTGCACGGCTGTGGTCACGCCGTGGCGCATCCCGGCGGCGGCGCCGATCACGCAGTCCAGCCGGGTCAGGTTGACCATGTCGATGATGGTGCGGACGCCCCGGCCCTCGTCGCCGACGCGCCACGCCACCGCGTGCTCGTACTCGACCTCGGCGGAGGCGTTGGAGCGGTTGCCGAGCTTGTCCTTGAGCCGCATCAGCCGCATCGGGTTGCGTTCACCGTCGGGCAGCACCCGGGGGACCAGGAAGCAGGTGAGGCCGCCGGGCGCCTGGGCGAGCGTCAGGAACAGATCGCACATCGGCGCCGAGGTGAACCACTTGTGCCCGACGAGCCGGTAGCTGCCGTCCGGCTCGGGCCGGGCCGTGGTGGTGTTGGCGCGGACGTCCGAGCCGCCCTGCTTCTCGGTCATCGACATGCCGGCGAGCAGCCCGCGCTTGGTCTGCGGCGGGCGCAGCCCGAAGTCGTACTCGCGGCTGGTGAGCAGCGGCTCGTAGCGGGCGGCCAGGTCCGGGCTGTGCCGCAGCGCGGGCACCGCCGCGTATGTCATCGAGATCGGGCAGCCGTGCCCGGCGTCGGGCCGCCACAGGTAGAAGCCGGCAGCCCGGGCCACGTGCGCGCCCGGCCGGTCGTCGGCCCACGGCGCGGCGTGCAGGCCGTGCCCGACGGCGGTACGCATCAGCTCGTGCCAGGACGGGTGGAACTCCACCTCGTCGATCCGGTGGCCGTACCGGTCGTGGGTGCGCAGCACCGGCGGGTGTTCGTTGGCGAGCCGCCCGTGTTCGGCGGCCTCCTGGCCACCGGCGAGCCGGCCCAGCTCGTGCAACCCGGGCAGCGCCCAGCCGGCGCCCTCGCGGGCCACGCCGTCGCACAGCGCCGGGTCGTCGGCGGTGTCGTGGCCGACCATCGGCGGGACCTGGTTGACGACCTCGTGTGTGGTCACGGCGGCAACTCCCAGCGCAGGTGGCGGATCAGGTCGGGGCCCGGATTGAACCACCGTTCACTCCGCACCGGCAAGCACTCGACGACAAGTCAATTTGGCTGGATTCGTTTGACATGATCCGGCTCGGAGAGAAGACTCGCCGAAACTTTCTTTTGTCCGGGAAGTCGCTAGGGGGGCCTGTGTCCAGGAAGAAGCTCGGCGCGCTCGGCGCCGCACTCACGCTGACCGTCGGCGTCCTGTCCGGATGCACCGGAGGCGAGGCGGTCGACGTCGGTGGCGGGGGGAACGCCGGCGGCGCCGGTGGTGTCCTCAACGCCGCGATCGGCGGCGAGCCGGACCAGCTCGACCCGCACAAGACCTCGGCCTACTACAGCTTCCAGGTGCTGGAGAACGTCTACGACACACTCGTCGAGCCGGACGCCGACCTGAAGATGGTGCCGTCGCTGGCGACCAAGTGGACCACCAGCGCCGACCAGCTCACCTGGACCTTCACGCTGCGCGAGGGCGTCAAGTTCTCCGACGGGTCGCCGCTGACCTCCGAGGACGTCGTCTACTCGTTCGAGCGGATCATCAAGGAGAAGCTGAACAACGCGTACAAGTTCGCCACCGTCAAGTCGGTCACCGGGCCGGACCCGGCCACCGTGGTGGTGACGCTGAGCGCGCCCACCCCGAACCTGCTGGCGAACCTCGGCGGGTTCAAGGGCGTGGCGATCGTCGAGAAGTCCAACGTGGAGTCCGGCACGGTGAAGACCGCACCGGTCGGCAGCGGCCCGTTCAAGGTGGCCGGCTACACCTCCGGCGACAGCGTCAAGCTGGTGCGCAACGACTCCTACTGGGGTGAGAAGCCGAAGCTGGACGGCGTCACGTTCACCTTCGTCAAGGACCCCACTGTGGCGCTGCAGAACCTGCGCAGCGGTCAGGTGCAGTGGACCGACAACCTGCCGCCCCAGCAGGTGAAGTCGTTGCAGGACGGCGACGACCCGGTGGTGAGGTCGGCGCCGTCGACCGACTACTGGTACGTGGCGCTCAACGAGGCCCGCAAGCCGTTCGACAACCCCGAGGTGCGGCGGGCGATCGGGTACGCGCTCGACCGTGAGGCGATCACCAAGGCGGCGAAGTTCGGGCTGGCCACCGTCAACCAGACCGCCATCCCGAAGGCCAGCGCGTTCTACTACGACTACGCGCCCTACAGCCACGACCCGGGCAAGGCGAAGCAGATGCTCGGCCAGGCCGGCGTCGGCAACCTGACCATGGACCTGATGGTCACCAGCGAGTACCCGGAGACGGTCACCGCCGCGCAGGTCATCGCCGCGCAGCTCAAGGCCGTCGGCATCACCGTCAAGATCCGTACGCTGGACTTCGCCCAGTGGCTCGACGAGCAGGCCAAGGGCAACTTCGACGGGTTCATGCTCGGCTGGCTCGGCAACATCGACCCGGACGAGTTCTACTACGCCCAGCACCACAGCGGCGGCACGTTCAACTTCCACAAGTACAAGAACCCGGCGGTGGACAAGCTGCTGGACGACGCGCGCACCCAGACCGACCAGGGCGCCCGCAAGCAGGCGTACGAGCAGGCCGCGAAGCAGATCGTCGACGACGCCAGCTACCTCTACCTCTACAACCCGGACGTGGTGCAGGGCTGGTCGAAGAAGGTGTCCGGCTACGAGGTGCGCACCGATCGGGCGATCCGGTTCCGGTCGGTCGCCCTGGCCAAGTGATGGCCCGCTTCGTCCTGCGGCGGGTACTCCAGTCGGCGGTCGTACTGGTCGGCGTGACCCTTGTGGTGTTCCTGCTGCTGCAACTGGTGCCGGGCGACCCGGTCCGAGTGGCGCTCGGCACCCGGTTCGACCCGCAGACGTACGAGGCGCTGCGGGAGCGCGCCGGCCTCGACCAGCCGCTGCCCGTGCAGTACGCCAGCTACCTCGGGCACGCGCTCACCGGTGACCTGGGAGTCAGCTTCCGCACCGGCCAGCCGGTGAGCCAGATCGTGCTGGAGCGGCTGCCCGCCACGCTGTCGCTCGCCGTCACCGCTGTGGTGTTCGCGCTGCTCGTCGCGTTCCCGCTGGGCATCGTCGCGGCGGTACGCAGCGGCTCCGCCGTCGACCACGCGGCCCGCGTGTTCAGCCAGTTCGGCGTCTCCGTGCCGGACTTCTGGATGGGCATCATGGGCATCCTGCTGTTCGCCGGGGTGCTCGGCTGGCTACCCCCGTCGGGTTACGTGGCGCTGACCGACGACCCCGGCCGGTGGGCCACCCACGTGGCGCTGCCGGCGGTCACCGTCGGCCTGGTCACCGCGTCGATCCTCACCCGGTTCATCCGCTCCTCGGTGCTGGAGGTGCTCTCCGCCGACTACGTGCGCACCGCCGAGGCGAAAGGGCTGCGCAGCCGGGTGGTGATCCTGCGGCACGTGCTGCGCAACGCGCTGATCCCGGTCGTCACGGTGGTCGCGGTGCAGCTGGCCAGCCTGCTCGGCGGCGTCATCGTGATCGAGGTGCTGTTCGCCTGGCCCGGCATCGGCCGGCTCACCTTCGACGCCGTGCAGGCCCGCGACTATCCCGTCCTGCAGGGCGCGGTGCTGCTCGTCGCGGCGCTGTTCCTGCTGGTCAACCTGCTGGTGGACATCCTCTACGCCCGCCTCGACCCGAGGATCACGGTCAAGTGAGCGCCACGACCGAGAGCACCGGCCGCCGCGTCCTCGACGCGCTGCGCCGCGACCCGCTCGCCGTCGGCGGCACGATCGTGCTCGTGCTGCTGGTCGTGGTGGGCGTGGCCGGCCCGTGGCTGGCCCCGGCCGGCGTCAACGACGTCGACGTGGACCAGATGCTGCGCCCACCCAGCGGCGCGCACCCGTTCGGCACCGACGAGTTGGGCCGCGACGTGCTCAGCCGGGTGCTCGTCGCCGCCCGCGTGTCACTCCAGGTCGGCGCGGTCAGCGTCGGCATCGCGCTGGTCGCCGGGGTGACGCTCGGACTGTTCGCCGGCTACTACCGGGGCTGGTTGGACAGCGTGCTCATGCGCTGCATGGACGTGCTGTTCGCGTTCCCGGTGCTGCTGCTGGCGGTGGCCATCGTGGCGGTGCTCGGCCCCGGCCTGCTCACCGCCATGGTCGCCATCGGCGTGGTCTACACGCCCATCTTCGCCCGGATCACCCGCGCCGGCGTGCTGTCCGTGCGCGAGCAGGTGTTTGTTCGGGCCGCCGTCTCCATCGGCGCGTCCGACGTGCGCATCATGCGCCGGCACGTGCTGCCGAACATCGCCGCGCCGCTGATCGTGCAGACGTCGCTGTCGCTGGCGTTCGCGATCCTCTCCGAGGCCGCGCTGTCCTTCCTCGGCCTGGGCATCCAGCCGCCCGCGCCGGCCTGGGGGCGGATGCTGTTCGACGGGCGCGGCTTCGTCACCGACGCGTGGTGGCTGGGTGTGTTCCCGGGCGCGGCGATCTTCCTCACCGTGCTGGCGTTCAACCTGGTCGGCGACGCGTTGCGGGACGTGCTCGACCCGCGGCAGCTCACCCTCGGCGAGGCACGCAGGAGCACCACATGAGCCATACGACAGTGCTGTCCGTGGACGACCTGACCGTCACCGTCGGCACCCGCCGTGGCCCGGTCCGCGCCGTCGCCGGGGTGTCCTGGCAGGTGCGGCCGGGGGAGACGTTCGCCCTCGTCGGCGAGTCCGGCAGCGGCAAGAGCATGACACTGCTCGCCGCCACCGGCCTCGCCCCGCGGGCCGCGACCGTCACCGGCCGGGTGCGGCTGCTCGACACCGAGCTGACCGCGCTGCCCGACGACCGTCGCCGCAAGGTACGCGGCCGGCACGTCGGGTTCGTCTTCCAGGATCCGATGACCTCGCTCAACCCGGTGCTGCCGGTGGGCCGGCAGGTCACCGAGGCGGCCGAGGAGCACCTCGGACTGACCCGCCGGGCCGCCCGCGACCGGGCGGTGGAGCTGCTGGAACTGGTGGGCATTCCGTCCGCGGCGCGGCGCGTCGACGCGTACCCGCACCAGTTCTCCGGCGGCATGCGCCAGCGCGTCGCCATCGCCATGGCGCTCGCCTGCGAGCCGGACCTGCTGATCGCCGACGAGCCGACCACGGCGCTCGACGTCACCACGCAGGCGCAGATCATCGAACTGGTCGCCGACCTCCAGGCCCGGCTCGGCACAGCCGTCGTCTGGGTCACCCACGACCTGGGAGTGGTGGCCGGCATCGCCGACACCGTGGCGGTCATGTACGGAGGGCGGATCGTCGAGCAGGGCCCGGTCGACGCGGTGTTCGACGCGCCCACGCACCCGTACACCCGGGCGCTGCTGGCGGCCCGGCCGGACCCGTCCCGCCGGGGCGAGGACCTCGTGGCCATTCCCGGTTCGCCGCCGAGCCCGCTGGACCTGCCCCCGGGCTGCGCGTTCTGGCCGCGCTGCCCGGTCCGCGCCGATCCCCGCTGCGAGCACGAGCTGCCTCCGCTGACGACGGTCGGCGACGGGCACACGGTCCGCACCTTCTACCGTGGAGAGGCCGGATGAGCGCCGACACCCCGGACGTGGTCGCCGAGCTGGACGACCTGAAGGTGCACTTCCCGACCCCGGCCGGCACGGTCCGCGCGGTGGACGGCGTCAGTCTCGCCGTACGTCGGGGCGAGACGCTCGGGCTGGTCGGTGAGTCGGGCAGCGGCAAGTCCACCGCCGGTCTGGCGTTGCTGCGGCTGGTCGACCCGACCGCCGGGCGGGTCCGGGTGGCGGGCGCGGACGTGACCCTCTGGTCGCGCCGCCGTCTGCGTGCGACGCGCCGCCACGTCGCGATGGTGTTCCAGGATCCGCAGGCGTCGCTCGATCCACGCCGGACGGTCGGCGACAGCATCGCCGAGCCGCTGATCGTGCACCGGCTCGCCGCGTCCACAGCCGCCCGGCGGGCCCGGGTCGCGGAGCTGCTGGACCTGGTCGGCCTGCGCGCCGACACGGCGGGCCGGTATCCGCACGAGCTGTCCGGCGGCCAGCGCCAGCGGGTCGGTGTGGCCCGGGCCCTGGCCGGCGAACCGGACCTGATCGTCCTGGACGAGCCGATCGCCTCGCTCGACCTGAGCGTCCAGGCACAGATCATGAACCTGCTCCGGCACCTGCAACGCGACCTCGGGCTGACCTACCTGTTCATCGCGCACGACCTGGCCGCCGTCGAGCACATGAGCGACCGGATCGCGGTGATGTACCTGGGCCGCATCGTCGAGACCGGCCCACCCGAGCGGATCTACCGGCACCCGGCGCACCCCTACACGGCCGCGCTGCTGTCGGCGGTGCCGGTGGCCGATCCGCGCGTCGAGCGGGAGCGCCGCCGGATCGTGCTCACCGGCGACATCCCCAGCCCGGTGGACCCGCCGAGCGGCTGCCGTTTCCGTACCCGATGCCCCCAGGCCCGCCCCGCGTGCGCCGAGACCGATCCGGCGCTCGCCGAGGTCGGTCCGGGCCACGACGCCGCGTGCCTGTTCCCGCTCGACGGGGAGCGCGACGGCGGCGTGGGGGAGGGCGCGACGACGCGCGCCGACGCGGCCGGCACGGCGTAGGCTCACCGCCGATGACGTTCACCACCCGGCCGACGCTGCGGGGCACGTTCGGCATGGTCTCCTCCACGCACTGGCTCGCCAGCCAGTCCGCGATGGGCGTGCTGGAACGCGGCGGCAACGCGTTCGACGCCGCTGTGGCCGCCGGGTTCGTGCTGCACGTCGTGGAGCCGCACCTCAACGGTCCGGCCGGCGAGGTGCCCGCGATCCTCGCCACCGCGACCGACCCCACGCCGCGGGTGCTGTGCGGTCAGGGCCCGGCCCCGGCCGCCGCCACCGTCGCGCACTTCCGCTCGCTCGGCCTGGGCCTCGTGCCCGGCGCCGGCCCGCTCGCCGCCGTGGTGCCGGGCGCTGTCGACGCCTGGCTGCTGCTGTTGCGCGACCACGGCACCCGCACGCTCGCCGAGGTGCTCGAACCGGCGATCGGCTACGCCGCCGCCGGCCACCCGCTCGTCGGCGCCGCCGGGCAGACGGTCGCGCGGGTCCGGTCGCTGTTCACCGACCACTGGCCGACCTCCGCGCGCCTCTGGCTCCGCCACGGCCGCCCGCCCGCGCCGGGGGAGATGGTCACCAACCCGGCGTACGCGGACACGCTGCGCCGCCTCGTCGACGCCGGACGGGCCGCCGGTACGGACCGGGAGGCGCAGATCGAGGCCGCCCGGCGCGCCTGGCGGGAGGGTTTCGTCGCCGAGGCGATCGACGCGTTCAGCCGGCTGCCGTTGCGCGACTCCAGCGGGCGCGCCCACGCCGGGCTGGTCACCGGCGACGACATGGCCCGCTGGTCGGCCACCTGGGAGGAACCGGTCACGCTGGACTGGCACGGGCACACGGTCGCCAAGACCGGCTTCTGGGGCCAGGGCCCGGTGCTGCTGCAGACGCTCTCGATCCTGGACGCGCTCGACGACCCGGCGGTCTACGATCCGTCCGGTCTGGACGGCGTCCACGCGCAGGCCGAGGCGCTGAAGCTCGCCTTCGCCGACCGGGAGGCCTGGTACGGCGACACCGACGTCCCGGGCTCCGCGCTGCTGTCGGCCGGTTACGCCCGTTCGCGGGCCGCGCTGGTCGGCGACCGCGCCGACACGTCGCTGCGCCCCGGGAGCCCGGCGGGAGCGCCGCCCCGGCTGCCGTCCCACCTGCGTGCCCACGCCGCCGGGCGGGCCGTCCCGCAGGACCCGAGCACCGGCGAACCCACGGTACGGGCCGACGGCGTGACCCGCGGCGACACCTGCCACGTCGACGTGGTGGACCGGTGGGGCAACATCATCTCCGCCACGCCCAGCGGTGGCTGGTTGCAGAGTTCACCCGCCATCCCGGAGCTGGGCTTCCCGCTCGGCAGCCGGCTGCAGATGTGCTGGCTGGAGGAGGGGCTCGCCTCGACGCTGCGGCCGGGCCGGCGTCCGCGTACCACGCTCAGCCCGACGCTGGTGCTGCGCGACGGCGAGCCGGTGATGGCGTGCGGCACGCCGGGCGGGGACCAGCAGGACCAGTGGCAGTTGCTGTTTCTGCTGCGGCACCTGGCCGGCGGGCAGGAGTTGCAGGAGGCGATCGACGCCCCCACGTGGCACACGACGAGCTTTCCGGCGTCGTTCTATCCGCGCGAGGTCGAGCCGGGCGTGCTGGTGCTGGAGGACCGGATCGACGGCGACGTGCTGGCGGGCCTGCGTGCCCGCGGGCACACCGTGCGCCTGTCCGACCCGTGGAGCCTGGGCCGCATGTGCGCGGTGACCCGCGACCCGGCTACCGGAGTCCTCTCCGCCGCGGCGAACCCCCGAGGCGCCCAGGGCTACGCCACCGGCCGCTGACCCACCCGGCCCCCTTCCGCGTTGATCTTGCACTTGTGGCCCCGGCGTAACTGGCATAACGGGCGTTCGTCGGGCCGAAACTGCAAGATCGCCGGGGAGAGGGGCAGGGCGGGGGCGGGTCAGTCGTTGATCCGGGTTATGTTGCGGATCTTGTTGGCGGCGTCGAGGGCGGCCACCTTGTACGCCTCCGCGAGCGTCGGGTAGTTGAAGACCGCGTCCAGCAGGTAGTCGACTGTGCCGCCGCAGCCCATCACGGCCTGCCCGATGTGGACGATCTCGGTGGCGCCGGTGCCGAACACGTGCACGCCGAGCAGCCGGCCGTCCTCGGGCGAGACGAGCAGTTTCAGCATGCCGTACGAGTCGCCGACGATCTGCCCCCGGGCCAGCTCCCGGTAGCGGGCGATGCCCACCTCGAACGGGACGGACGCCTCGGTCAGATCCTCCTCGGTCTTCCCGACGAAGCTGATCTCCGGAATGGTGTAGATGCCGATCGGTTGCAGGTCCGACATGCCGCGCGCCGGTTCCCCGCAGGCGTGCTGGGCGGCCAGCCGGCCCTGTTCCATCGAGGTGGACGCCAGCGCGGGGAAGCCAATCACGTCGCCGACGGCGTAGATGTTGTCGACGGCGGTGCGGTAGTCGGCGTCGACGGTGATCCGGCCCCGGTGGTCGGCGGTGAGCCCGGCCGCCTCCAGCGCGAGGTCGTCGGTCTGCCCCTGCCGGCCGGCCGAGTACATCACCGTGTCCGCGACGATCTTCTTGCCGCTGCGCAGGACGCAGAGCGCGGCGCTGCGGTGCTTCTCCACGGCGGCCACCTCCTCGCCGAAGCGGAAGGTCACCGACAGGTCCCGCAGGTGGTACTTCAGCGATTCGACGATCTCCTCGTCGCAGAAGTCGAGCATCCGGGGGCGGCGCTCGACCACTGTCACCTTGGTGCCGAGCGCGGCGAACAGGGACGCGTACTCCATGCCGATCACCCCGGCGCCGACCACGACCATGCTGCGCGGGACTGCCTGGAGGTTGATCACGCCGTCGGAGTCGACGATCGTCCGGTCGTCGACTCCGACGGCGTGATCAACCTCCAGGCAGTCCCGCGCAGCATGGTCGTGGTCGGCGCCGGGGTGATCGGCATGGAG
>NZ_WBKS01000015.1:0-75069 GCF_008868145.1 Micromonospora sp. AMSO1212t | reverse complement strand
CGGCCGGCGCGCCTCCGGTCCCGTCACCACCGGCGCCGAGCGTGGCCGGCATGCCTCCGGTCCTGCCTCCGCCGGTGCCGGGCACCGCTGGGAGACCGCTACCGTCCCCGCAGGCACCCGGCACGGCCGGCGCCCCGCCGCAGACGTCCGGCACTGTCGGCGTCTCGCCGCAGAGGCCTGGCAAGGCGACTACGCCGCAGCCGCCCTCACGGATGCCGGGGACAGTCGGCGCGTCCCCGCTACCGCCTCCGCCGGTCATCCCGCCACCGCCCGCGACGCCGGTCGTCGAGACGCCACCCTCCACCGGAGGCACTCCGGCTTCCCGGACCCCAGCGGCCGGAGTCCTGCCACCGCCTCCTCCGACCGTCCTCCCGCCGGCGCCACGCGTCCCGTCGCCGGAGCGCGGTGTCCTACCACCACCTCCGGCCGCTCCGGTCGCCCCGCCGGGGTCGACCCCGTCCGCCACGCCGCCGGTCACCACTGCGGGCTCGACGGCGCCTCCGGTCCCGGTTTCCCAGCCGGTGGCGGAATCCGCGGCGGCCACTGCCACCTCGGCGGCACCCACCTCGGCCCCCGTGGCGCCCCGACCGGCGCCGGCCCAACGGGCGACGCCGACGACCGAGGCCGCCCCAGCTCCCCCGCGTCCCGATACGAACCGGGCGGCCGACGCCGAAACGGGCGGGCCCAGCGCCGGTGCCACGCCGCCCGTCCCCGGTGGACCGGGCTGGGACAAGCCGACGATCCAGGTGCAGCAGATCGGCCCGCTGCTGGAAGAGGAGGCGGAGCGCAACGCCGCAAAGGCAGCCCGCGACGCTTCGGCGAGGCCCGCAGCGACCACCTCCGCCGGCGAACCCCCGGTCAGCGCACCACCGGCCAGCAAATCCCCTGCTGACACGCCGTCGGCCGGCTCGTCCGGGATGATCGCCTCCGCAGCGAGCGCACCGCCGGTGAGCACGTCCCCGGTCAGCGGACCGCCCGCGGGCACGCCGGGTACGAGTGAAGGCGGCTCGGATGGTGCACCGGTGACCGACGCCGGTGCGCCTCCGGCGGGCGGAGCACCGCTGCCCACCGCACCCCGCATCAGCGCGCCGCCCGCCGGCGCCGCGCCCGTCAGCGCGCCACCGGTCAGCGGCGCGCCCGCCGCCCCAGTCAGCGCCGCACCGGTCAGCGCCGCACCGGCCGTGGGCTACCCGCCACCGGCCGGCGGACCCGCACCCGCCTATCCGCCGCCGATCAGCGCACCACCCGGACCCGGCCACCCGACGCCAGCCGGCGGGCCAACCGTCAGCGGCCCTCCTGGGCCGCCGATCAGCGGGCCACCCGCTCCCGGCTACCCGTCGCTGACCGGCACACCGCCCGCACCGCCCGTCAGCGGGCCTCCGGGCCCGCCGATCAGCGGACCGCCCGGACCCGCCTACCCGCCGCCGATCAGCGCGCCGCCCGGACCCGCCTACCCGCCACCGGTCAGCGCGTCGCCCGCCGGACACCCACCGGTGAGCGCTCCCCCCGGCACCTATCCGCCGCCCGTGAGCGGACCACCCGCGGCACCGGTCAGCGCCGCGCCGGTCAGCGGTTCCTCCGTACCGCCGTGGGGTATGGTCGCGCCGCCGTGGAGCAGCGTCGCCCCGTCCCAGCCGGTCGACCGGCCCACCGACCCCGGCCCCGAACCGGAGGAGGACGAACCGGCGCCCGCCGACACGGCCGGCGAACCGGAGCGGGACGCACCGGAGCCGAACCGGCCGATGACGATCTACGAGGATCTGCTGGACTTCCCCGAGTCCACGCGACCGGAGCCACCGGCCCAGCCGGAGCAGAGTGCGTGGCCGGCGACCCCGCCGATGTTCCACCAGCAGCCGGTCGAGCAGCAGGGCGCGTACCCGATGGAGCCGGAGCGGTCGGGCCGAAATCGGACGGTGCTGACCCTGGTGGTCGGCGGTGCGGTGCTCGCGGTGGTGGCGGTGGTCGGTGTCGGCGCGGTGTTGCTGAACCGGGAGGCGGCGCCGCCTCCGGCTCCCGCGCCCGCGTCCGGCTCACCTTCGCCGAAGGTGGCCGGCCCACCGCCGGGTGACCTGAAGCTGCGCGACGACACCACGACCGTGACGGTGACCTGGACCGATCCGACGAACGGTGGGGTGCCGTTCGTGGTGGCGGGTGGCCGGGCCGGACAGAAGCTCGGGGTGATGGCGACTGTGGACGCCGGGCAGACCCGCTACACGGTGAACGGGTTGAGCGCGAAGCTGGACTACTGCTTCACGGTGCTGGCGGTCTATTCGACCGACTCGTACGCCACCTCGGGCCAGGTCTGCACGGACCGGGAGGGCGGCGGCACGCCGAGCTGAGAACGACACGCTCGGTGTCCACAGGGGGACGGTGCGGGTTTCACCGGCTCCGGGCGGCACCTATGATGGCTCCCGGCTCTGGGGAGGGTCGGCCGTGCTCGGCGTCTCTCCCGCACCGACACGGGGAGGCAGCCGGCAGTGACCACCATCGAGGACGTCACGGGCACCGGGCCGGAGCCGGCCCGCCCACGGTCGCGGATGCGCGGCGGGCTGGTGACCATCGGGACGGTGGCCGCGCTGCTGGCCGCGATGGGCTTGACGGTGCTCGGGCTGGGCGCGGCCGACAATGCGGTGGCGAGCTTCGACGCGTCCTCCTGGTTGTGGAGCACCACCCGCAGCGAGCTGGCCCGGGTCAACGGCGTCACCGCGCGGGTGGACACCCGGATGGAGGTGCCGGGCGGGCGGCGGCACCAGATGCAGGTGGCCCAGACCGACCGGCTGCTGATCCTGCGCGACCTCAACACCGGCCGGGTCAGCTCGCTGGACCTGGCGACGTTGCAGATCACGGCCACCACGCCGACCGCACCGGGGCTCGGGGTGAGCGTGGCGCTGCACGAGGAGGCGGCGTTCGTGGTGGACGCGGTGCAGGGCATCGTCCGGCAGCTCGACCCGCGGGCGCTGACGCCGGTGGGCGAGCCGGTCCGCTACCCGCCGGGCATCACCGGCGGCACGTTCGACGGCGCGGGCAAGCTGTGGATCGCGGTGCCCAGCGAGGGCACCGTCTCGGCTGTGACCGCCGCCGAGCTGCCGGAGACGCCCGGTGACGCGCCGCCCGCCGGGCTCAGCCCGAAGCGTGTCGAGACGTACGACGTGGCCGAGCCGGCGCACGAGCTGGTGGTGTCCACGCTGGACGAGGGCGTCGCGGTGCTGGACCGCACCTCGGCGTCGCTGGTGACGGTGGTCGGCGGGCAGACCCAGCGGGCGGAGTTGAGCATGACCGCGCCGGGGAACCTGCCGACGCGGACCAGCGGGCCGCAGGTGCCGGTCACGGTCTCCGGTGACCGTTCGGTGCACGTGGTGCGGGACAGCCGCGAGGTGAAGCGGTTCACGGTGCCCGGCACCGGCGCCCGGCTGAGCCCGGCGGTGTCGTGGGCGGGCCGGTTCTACTGCGCCGACGAGAACACCGGCACGGTGTACGCCTTCGACGCCGAGGGTCAGCTCGTGCAGACCGTGAAGGGCTCCGGCCGCCCCGGCCCGGTCGAGCTGGAGGTGCGCGAGAACCACCTGTTCATCAACCCGCCGGACTCGTCCACCGCGCAGGTGGTCGACGACCGCAACCAGGTCCGTGAGGTCGACAAGTACGCCAACGACGTGCTCGGCGGCGACCCGCCGCCGGTGGCCCCGCCGCCGCCCCCGCCGAAGAAGCCCAAGGTGTCCAAGCCGGGTGCGCCGAAGTCGGTGACGGCCGCCGCTGGTGACGCGTCGGCGCGGGTGAGCTGGCAGGCCGCCGCGTCCAACGGCGCCGAGATCACCCGGTACGTGGTGGAGGGCGCCGGTCAGACCCACCAGGTCGGCGCGAACCAGCGTGCCCTGGAGATCACGGGTCTGACCAACGGTGAGACGTACACGTTCTCGGTGCACGCGGTGAACGCCAAGGGTGAGGGGCCGGCGCGGCGCAGCAACCCGGTGGTGCCGACGGCCGAGGTGCCGGACCCGCCGGCGTCGGTGACCGCCGAGGCGCGGCCGGACGGCACGGTGCGGGTGAGCTGGCCCGAGGCCGACGGCCAGGGCAACAAGATCGCGAAGTACGCGGTGACGGCGACCTCGGCCGGCGCGAGCGCCCCGGCCGGCGAGTCGGCGAAGACGGAGCTGGTGGTGCCGGCCGGGCAACTGGAGTACGGCACCCAGTACGCGTTCACGGTGAACGCGGTGAGCGACAAGGGCGCCGGGTCGAAGGCGTCGCCGGTGAGCAACACGGTGGTGCCGTTCACCACGCCGAAGGCGCCGACTGAGCTGCGGGCGTCCACTGTCGCCGACCAGCCGGGCACGATCGCGGTGCAGTGGTCCCCGGCGGTGGACAACGGCCGCCCGGTGACGAAGTACGTCGTGGAGGCGGCCGGGAAGTCGGTCGAGGTGACCGACGTGCGGGCCACTGTCGGCGGCCTGGGCAACGGCCAGAACGTGACGGTGAAGGTCAAGGCCGTGAACGAGGCGGGGGCGGGACCGGAGGCAGGCACCACCGCGCGGACGGTGGCCGAGCCCCGGATCACGGTGACCGGCTCGTCGGCGGACGCCACGTCGGTGACTGTGACGTTCACTGTGGACGCGGGCGGCGGGCGCGCCACCTGCACGGCGGCGACCGGCGGGAAGACGGCGAGCGGCAGTTGTTCCAGTCTGCGGGTGACCGGGCTGACGCCGGGCACCGCGTACACGGTGACGCTGACCGCGTCGAACGCCGCCGGCAAGGGCACTGCCTCCCGCGCGCAGACCACCGACCCGGTGTACGGCATCGCCACGTGCAAGAACGGGCCGGACGGCGACCAGCGGACGTACTGCGACAAGGACGTCGCCGGCCGCAACGGCAACGAGATCTTCGAGGTCCCGCGGCAGGACAACGACCGTCAGGCGGGCTGGGTGCCGGACGGCCGGCGGCTGCGCACGTACTGCAAGGTCAAGGGCGAGGACGTGGACGCCTGGATCTACAACAACAACAAGCAGAGCACCTGGTGGATCCAGGTGGAGTACCAGGGCAGGACGTACATCCCGTGGGCCTGGCTCAACCTGGAGGGCGGCGACGACCTCGACGTCCTGCCGGCCTGCTGACCGCACCGTCCGAGAGGCACACCCGTGAACACGCACGAACCGCTGAGCCAGCCGGAGGTGCAGGGCTTCGCCGCCCTGGCCGCCCGGCTGGCCGACAACGTCAACGCGGTCGTGCTCGGTAAGCCGCAGGTGGTGCGGCTCGCATTGACCGCGCTGTTCGCGCAGGGGCACGTGCTGCTGGAGGACGTGCCGGGCGTCGGCAAGACGACGCTGGCGCGGGCCGTCGCGGCCACCGTGAAGGGGCAGTGGCGGCGGATCCAGTTCACCCCCGACCTGCTCCCCTCCGACGTGTCGGGGGTGACCATCTTCAACCAGGCCACCCGGGGATTCGAGTTCCACCCGGGGCCGGTGTTCGCCAACATCGTGATCGCCGACGAGATCAACCGGGCGTCGCCGAAGACGCAGTCGGCGCTGCTGGAGGTGATGGAGGAGCGAACTGTCACTGTGGACGGCGTACGGCACCCGGTGCCGCAGCCGTTCCTGGTGGTGGCCACGCAGAACCCGGTGGAGATGGACGGCACCTACCGGCTGCCCGAGGCCCAGCTCGACCGGTTCCTGGTGAAGCTCTCCGTCGGCTACCCGGACGAGGCGGTCGAGGTGGAGGTGCTGCGCGGCGCCACGGTCCGCTCCCCCGACTCGCTCAGCGCGGTCACCGACACCGCCACGGTGGGCGAGATGGTGAAGATGGCCCAGCGGGTGCACATCGCCGAGCCGCTCTACGCGTACGCGGTGCGGCTGGCCGCTGCGACGCGTACCCATCCGCAGGTGCGGGTCGGGGTGAGCCCGCGCGGGGTGATCGCGCTGACCCGGGCGGCGTGCGCGTACGCGCTGATCGACGGCCGGGGCTGGATCATGCCGGAGGACCTGAAGGCACTCGTGGAGCCGGTGTTCGCGCACCGGCTGCTGCTCACCCCCGATGCGCAGGTGCGTGGTGTGACGCCCGCCGAGGTGCTGCGCCAGGCGGTCGCGTCGGTGCCGGTGCCGCTGCCGTCCGGCCAGGCCACAACGGTGCACGGCTGAGCGTGGGGATCACCGCCCGTGGTGTCGGGTTGCTCGTCGCCGCCCTGGTGCTGCTGGGCGTGGGGTTCCGGTACGCGTACCCGGAGCTGACAGTGCTCGGCGCGGCGGCCGCCGTGGCGGTCGGCTACGCCGTGGTGAACGCGGCCTGGCGGCCCCGGCTGAGCGTGGACCGGCGGGCCGACCCGGACCGGGTGGCCCGGGGTGAGCCGGCGGCGATGGAGCTGACGGTGCGCAACACCGGCCGGTTGCGGGCGGCGAACCTGGTGGCCGAGGACCGCTGCGCCGGCGCGCTGGTGCCGGTGCCGCTGCTGCGGTTGCGTCCGGGCCGGGACACTGTCGTGCGCTACGAGGTGCCGACGCACCGCCGTGGGGTGGTACCGGTGGGGCCGCTGCGGGTGGTGCGCCGGGATCCGCTGGGGCTGGTGGCGCTGGCGCGCGGCTACGGCGGCACGGTGCCGGTGTGGGTGCACCCGCGCATCCACCCGCTCTCCGCGGTGCCCACCGGCGCCGGACGCAGCCTGGACGGGCGTACCGACAGCGTGCCGCACGGGTCGATCACGTTCGACTCGTTGCGGGAGTACGTGGTGGGCGACGAGTTGCGCCGCGTGCACTGGCGCACCAGCGCCCGGGTGGGTGAGCTGATGGTGCGGGAGAACGTGGACACCAGCCTGCCGCGCCTGGTGGTGGTGCTGGACAACCGCGCCTCGGCGCATCCGGGCCGGGCCGGTGGTGTCGCGGAGTCGTTCGAGTCGGCGTGTGAGGCGGCGGCGTCGGTGTTGGCCGCCGCGGTGCGGGAGGACCTGCCGGTGCACCTGCTGCTCGTCGTACCGGCCGAGGTGGAGCCCGCGGGCGCGGCCGGGCCGCTGGACCGGCTGGCCGCCGTGGAGCTGGCGGACGCCGGGGCGGAGGTGCTGCCCGCCGCGACCGGGCGGCTGCGCCGGGACCGGCTCGGCGACACCCTGGTGTTCCTGACCGGGCCGGGTGGCCGTGACGACCTGGGGCACGTCGGCGCGCTGCGTGGCGCGTACCCGTCGGTGGTGGTGGGGATGTTCGGCGCGGACGGGCCGACGGCGGCCGGCGCGGCGGGCCTCACGGTGCTGGATGCGGCCGACGGCGCGGCGTTCGCCGCCGAGTGGGACGGGGTCCGCCGGTGGTGACGCCGCCGCGGACCGAAGCGGCGGCGGAACGCGCGGTCCGGGCGTTGCGGGCCGCGCCGGTCCCGGCCGCGCTGGTCGTGCTGGTCGCGCTCTCCGGCGTGGTGCTGGGCCGGGTGTACGCGGACCCGCTGCTGACCCGGCTCATGGCCGGCGCGGCGCTCGGCTCGGTGCTGGTCAGCGTGGCCACCCGGCGGCTGCCGTCCTGGCTGGTCGCGCCGCTGTCGGTGGCCGCGCTGGCCGGGTGGACGCTGCTGTCGCTGCGGCTGGCCGCCGCGCACGCGGCGCTGCCCGGCGGGCTCGGCGAGGTGGCCGCCGACGCCGCCCGCAACGCGATCCCCCGGCTGCTCACCGCGATGATCCCGGTCGAGCCGGCCCCGGACACGGTACTGGTCCCGGTGGTGGCCGCCTGGCTGGCCGGGCTGACCGCCGCCGAGGTGGCGCTGCGGGCCGGGCGGGTGCTGCTGGGCTACCTGCCGCCGGCGCTGCTCTACGCCGGCGCGCTCTACGTGGTGGGGCCGAACGCGGATCCGGCGATCGGCCCGACGGTGCTGTTCGCGGCCGTCGCCGCGGCCGGCCTGGCGACTTCTGGCCGCCGCGACGGCCCGGCGCCCGATCCGGTCGCCGGTCTCAACCCTGCGGTACGCGCGGCGGTACGGCTGCGGCTGGTGGCGGCGAGCGCGGCCGGGCTGGCGGTGGTGGTGGCGCTGGCGGCGCTGCTCGCCCCGGTGGTGGCCGCCCAGGTCGACGAGCGGCCGGTCGACCCGCGCCGCTACGTGGAGCCGCCCCGGGTGGAGTCGCTGGACGAGAACCCGCTGATCCGGATCTCCGGGTGGGCGTTGAACCCGGACCAGCGGCTGCTCGACGTGCGCACGAGCGGGGGCGCGGCCGGGGACGGGTCGCCGCGGATCCGGCTGGCGGTGCTCAGCGACTACGACGGGGTGACCTGGCGGGTCGGCGCCACGTACCGCAACGCCGGGCGGATCCTGCCCGCCGCCGAGCCGGCCCCGGGCGCGGCCACCGACGAGGTGCGCCAGGAGATCACCGTCGGAGACCTGACCGGGCGACTGCTGCCGGCGGTGCCCACGCCGCGCGAGGTGACGGGCGCCCGGGTGGCGTACGACCCGGCGACCGGGACGCTGATCCGTCCGGAAGGGCTCGCGCCGGGGCTGCGGTACGAGGTGTCGTCGGTGCGGGAGCGCCCGGACGCGAACCTGCTGCCCACGGCGAACGTGCCCGCCGGTGACGGGGTGGCCCGGGTGCTGCGGGTGGCCGACGGCGCGCCGGAGCCGGTGCGACGGCTCGCCACGCAGCTCGCCGAGTCCAACGGCGCCCCGTACGCGCGTGCCGACGCGATCGCCGCGTTCCTGGCCGAGCACTACCGGGTGACCGCTGACGCGCCCAGCGGCCACGCGTACCCGAATCTGGCGTTCTTCCTGTTCGGACCGCGGAACGGCGGCGGGCAGCGGGGCACGTCGGAGCAGTTCGCCGCCGCGTTCGCGGTGCTCGGCCGCCTCGCTGGCCTGCCGACCCGGGTGGTGGTCGGGTTCGAGCCCAAGGGTGACGGCCCGGTGCGGGCCGCCGACGCGTACGCCTGGCCGGAGGTGCTGTTCGACGGCGTCGGCTGGGTGCCGTTCGACCCGATGCCGCGTCCGGACTCCGAGCCCCGCCCGGTGGAGGAGGACTTCCGGCCGCAGCCGGAGGATCCGCCGCCGTCGGAGGTGCCGGCGCCCACCGAGGAGCCGAGCGCCACTCCCCCGGCCGCCGCGCCCGCGCCCGGCCGGAACGAGGGCGGGCTCGGCACGCCGGTGCTGGTCGGCGGCGGCGTCGGTGGCCTGCTGCTGGTGGTCGGGGCGGTGCTGGCGGTGCTCGTGGCGATGCGCCGCCGGCTGACCCGCTCCCGGTTGGACGCCGGTGACCCGGGCGAGCGGGTCGCCGGTGCGTGGCGGGAGCTGACCGACGCGCTGCGGCTGGCCGGGCACCCGGCCGGGCCGGACCTGGCGGCGGCCGAGGTCGCCGAGCGGGCCCGCCGGACGCTCGCCGAGGCCCGCGCGGCGCGGTCCGGGGAGGGCGCGGCCGGGCCCACGGACCGGCCCGGGGACGGCGCAACCGGGCTCACGGACCGGGCCGGGGACGGCGCGGCGGCCTACGGCCCGGACGAGGCGGCGGTCGACGAGCTGGCCGCCCTGCTCAACCAGGCGGGCTTCGCGCCGGGCAGTGTCACGCCGGAACAGGCGGAGCGGGCCGCACGGCTGAGCGCCGGCTTCGCCGACGCGCTGCGCTCGGCCCGCTCCCGGTGGGGCCGGTTGTTGTGGACGGTCCACCCGGGGCCGCTGCGGTGGCGCCGCTGACCGGACCGGCCGGGCCTGGCCGCGCGGCCCGCTGCCGCGGTGCTGCGGGCCACGCCCGGGGCGGAACCGCCGCGACGGCCGGGCTCAGCGGCCGGCGGCGCGCAGCTTCCGGACGAGCTTGCGCAGTCCGGCCTGCCAGCCGTCCGGGTCCTCGGCGCGGCGGCGGGCGTAGTCGGCGACCTCCGGGTGCGGCAGGATCAGGAACCGCTCCTCGGCCAGCCCGGCGATCACCGCGTCGGCGACCTGGTCCGGGGTGAGGATCGTCCCGGACGCGGCGATCACCCGGGCGCCCAGGTGCCCCTCGGCGAGACCGTCGGCGAGCATCGGGGTGTCCACGCCCTGCGGGCACAGCGCGCTGACCCGGATGCCGGCGTCCCGGTAGGTGATCGCCAGCCACTCGGCGAGACCGACGGCGGCGTGCTTGGTGGCGGTGTACGGGGCGTCGCCGACGGCGGTCAGCAGTCCGGCGGCCGAGCAGGTGAGCAGCAGGTGTCCCTGGCCCCGGCCGAGCATCCCGGGCAGCACGGCGCGGGCGCTGTGCAGGTGCCCGAGCACGTTCACCTGCCAGGCCCGCTCCCAGTCGGCGTCGGGGGCGTCGATGCCGCCGCCGGTGGCCACGCCGGCGTTGGCGCAGAACAGGTCGATCCGGCCGTGGCGGCGCTCGGTCTCCTCGACGAGCGCGCGTACCGCCGCCTCGTCGGTGACGTCGAGCCCGACGCCGCTGGCCACCGGGCCGATCGCGGCGGCGGCCGCGCGGGCCGCGTCGGCGGCCAGGTCGGCCAGGACGACAGCGGCGGCGCCCTCGGCGGCGAACCGGCGGCCCAGCGCCACGCCGATCCCGCCGGCCCCACCGGTGATCACCACCACCCGGTCGGTCAGGTTCATCTCAGGCCGCCTTTCCGGGGCCGAGCCGGGGCAGCAGGTCCATCCAGGCCGCCGCGCCGCCCTCGGTGATCTCCGGCGTGGGCAGCACCGCGATGACCGGCACGTCGACGCCGTTGTCGGCGTACCGGCGGACGGATGCCGCGCACTGCTCGGGCGAGCCGTGCAGCACCAGCGCGTCGACCACCTCGTCCGGTACGGCGGCGGAGGCGCCCCGCCGGTCCCCCGCGGCCCACGCCTCCCACATCGGGCCGAGTGAGTCCTCGCGGCCCAGCCACCTGTGGAAGGCGGCGTACGCGGGCACGGTCAGGTAGCCGGTGATCATGCGGCGGCCCAGTGCGCGGGCGTAGGTGGTGTCCTCGGTGGGGCAGACGAAGATGCGGGCGGCGACGTCGAAGCCGGGCCGGCGTTCGCCCACCTCGGCGAGGGCGGTCGGCACGTCGTCGGCGGCCAGCCAGTTGAGGATCACCCCGTCGGCCTCGGCGGCGGCCAGGCGCAGCATGCCGGGGCGCAGCGCGGCCAGCAGGACCGGCGGCGGCACACTGGGCGGGCGCTCCAGCGTGAACCGCCGGACCGCGAACGTGTCGAACGCGCCGTCGACGGTCTCGCCGCGCAGCGCGGCGCGCAGGAAACGCAGCACGTCCCGGGTCCGCTTGAACGGCTCGTCGAACGGAATCGCGTTCCAGTCCCGCACCAGCACCGGCGACGAGGAGCCGACGCCGAGCGCGAAGCGGCCCGGCGCGGCCTCGGCCAGCGCGGCGGCGCTCATCGCGAGCAGTCCCGGCCCTCTGGTGAACACCGGCGTGATCGCGGTGCCCAGCCGCAGCCGCGGCGACCAGGCGGCGGCCAGGGCCAGTGGGGTGAACGCGTCGGCGCCGGCCACCTCCGACGACCAGACGTCGGTGAACCCGGCGTCGTCCAGGGCCGCGTAGACCGCGGCGTGGTCGGCGAGCGTAATACCGCCCAGTGGCACGGTCATGCCCCATCGGTTCGTCACCCGTCGATGGTGCCCGTCCGGCACCTCCGGGAGCAAGATCCAGGCGGATATGGGTGATCCGCACCGACGCGCCGGGAAAGAGTGTTACGACTGCCGCATGAGTCGGACCGGGGTCGGGGCCCGGCGGTGAGGACCGCCGAGCCGGCCGCGCTGCGCTCGTCCGGCGGCGGGCCCGACCGGGCCACGTTCCTGGAGCTCTTCTTCGACCTGGTCTACGTGTTCGCGCTGACCCGGATCTCGGCGCGCGCCTTCGAGGACCTGGTGCTGGAGGGCGGGCAGACCGGCTGGACGGCGGTGACCGGCGGCGGCAAGACACTGCTGTTGCTGCTCGCGCTCTGGGCCGTCTGGCAGGGCACGGCGTGGACCACCAGCCGCTACGACCCGCACCACCTGTGGTTGCAGGTCATCGTGATCACCGCGTTGATCTCGGCGATGGTGATGGGGGTGGCGATCCCGCGCGCGTTCAGCCACAGCGGCCTGATGTTCGCCGCCGCGTACGTGGTGGCCCAGGTCAGCCGGCCGGCGATCCTCGTGCTGGTGCTGCACAAGCAGCAGTACCGCCGGCTCAAGCTGCGCATGCTGATCACGTTCTGCGCCACGGGTGTGCTCTGGCTGGCCGGCGCGCTGCTGCCGGGCAGCGCCCGGGTGGTGCTGTGGACCACGGCACTGCTGCTGGAGTACCTCGCCGCCCGGTTCGGCTGGCCGATGCCCGGCCTGGGCCGCTCGACGGTGTCCCGGTGGGACATCCACGGCGAGCACCTGGCCGAGCGCTACCAGCAGATCTTCCTGGTCGCGCTCGGTGAGACGATCCTGCTCGCCGGCCTGGCGTTCACCCGCTCCCCCACCAGCCCGGGCATGGTCGCCGCGTTCGCCGTCGCGCTCGCGACCTCGGTGCTGCTGTGGCGGATCTACGTGCAGCGGGCCGGGCAGATCCTGAGCGAGGCGGTGACCCGGGCCGCGCACCCGGCCACCGTCGGCCGGTCCGCCGCCGACACCCACCTGGTCATGGTGATCGGGGTGGTCGCCACCGCGATCGGCTACGAGCTGGTCATCGAGCACCCGGCCGGGCACAACGAACTGCCCTGGCTGGCCGTGATCCTCGGCGGGCCGGCCGTGTTCCTGGCCGGGCGGGCCCGCTTCGAGTACGAGGTGTTCGGCCGCGTCTCCCCGTCCCGGCTGGTGGGGATCGCCGCGCTGCTGCTGCCCGCACCGCTGCTGGTGCGCCTCGCGCCGCTCGTCGCGGCGATCCTCGCCGCGGTGGTCCTCACGGCGGTGGCGGTGGCCGACGCGCGCCGCGCCTGGGGCCGCCCGCCGGAGGAGGCGGCGACACCGTTCTGAGCGGCGACGCCCGTGCGGCACACCGCGACCGGGCTACGATCCGCGCGTGACCTTCTCGCTCGTCGCCCGCTCCGCCGACGGGCACCTGTACGGCGTGGCGGTGGCCAGCCGCTTCCTCGCCGCCGGGGCGCTGGTGCCGGCCGCCGAGGCACTGGTGGGCGCGGTCGCCACCCAGGCGCACGCCAACCTCGCCTACCGGACGCAGGCGCTCGCGCTGCTGCGTACCGGCGTCACCGCCGGCGACGCGGTGGCCGGGCTGGTCGCCGCCGACCCCGGCCGCGACGACAGGCAGCTCGCCGTGGTGGGGGCGACCGGCGACGGGGCCACCTGGACCGGGCCGCGCTGCCACCCCTGGGCGGGCGGGCAGGCCGGCGACGGCTGGGCCGCACAGGGCAACATCCTGACCGGCCCGCAGGTGATCGACGCGCTGCGCGACGCCTGGCTGGCCCGCGACGACCTGCCGTTCCCGCAGCGCATGCTGGCGGCACTCACCGCCGGTGACGCGGCCGGCGGTGACCGGCGCGGCCGGCAGAGCGCCGCGATACTCGTGGTACAGCGCCACGGCGGCTACGCCGGCACCGGCGACGAGCTGGTGGACCTGCGCGTGGACGACCACGACGACCCGGTCGCCGAGCTGCGCCGCCTGCTCGGCATCCACCACATGCTGTTCGGCCGCCCCGACCCGGCCACGCTGCGGGATCTCACCGGTCCGCTCGCGGCCGAGGTGGCGGACCTGCTCGCCGCCACCGGTCACCCGGTCGGCCCGGCCGGCCTGGACGACGCGCTGGCGGCCTGGACCGGCCTGGAGAACCTGGAGGAACGCTTCGTGCCCGGCCGGATCGACCCGATCGTGCTGGAGCACCTGCGGCGGTGTGCCGGGCGCTGAGCGGAGATCAGCCGCCGAACGCGAGCCGGCTGATACCGGCGCGGGCCAGTTCGGCGTGCTCGTCGCCGGTCAGCGGCAGCCGCCCGGTGGCCTTGCGCAGCACGGTGAGCGCGTCCCAGCGCAGGCCCTGCGGCACCGGCGCGCCGCCGGTGAGCACGCCGACCACCACGGCCGCCGCGGGCGGGGTCAGCCACGGCGGCCGGTCCAGCGCGTCGGCCAGGTCCAAGCCGTGCACCGCGACCTCCACCACGCGGGTACGCAGGAACTCCGGCAGCGCCATCGCGTCACCGTGCCGGGTGCGCACCACCCGGCCGGGCGGCGCGGCGGCGACCGCCTCGTCGGTGGCGCGCCAGGCCCGGCCGAACTCCCCCGCCACCTCGGCCGCGCCCGGGTGCTCCCGGGCGGCCCGGCGTGCCGAGTCGACGCGGTCCCGGTCGACCGGCGGGCTGAACTTGGCCGCGCCGAAGTAGGCGGCGGCGTCGACCTCGGCCCGGGGCGGCGCGGGTTCGGCGAGCATCCCGGCCAGGCGCCCGGCTCCGGTGCTCACGTGCGCGATCAGGTCGCGTACCCGCCAGGGCGGACACGGGGTGGGCCGGTCCAGCGCCGCATCGTCCAGCTCGCGCAGCACCCGTTCCAGGCGTTCGCACTCGGCCCGGAACGCCGCCCGTACGGTCTGCACCGGTGGTCAGCCCTTCCAGCGGGGCACCAGCCGGTGCACCACGACCAGCACCAGCGCGGCCACCACGGCGATCGTGCCGGCGATGCCGGCCGCGCTGCCCGCGTACCCGATGAACAGCGGACGGCGGCCGAGCGCCTGGACGGGGACTGTGGAACGGTCGACGAGCCAGGACAGCGCCACCGCGGAGGCCAGCAGGGCCACCACGCCGGTGCCGGCGAGCACGGCGCCGGCCACCCGGTGCGCGTCGCCCGGCTCCACCACCGCCTGCTCCCGCTGGAAGAACAGCAGCACCAGCCCGGCGACAGCGGCCCACGCGCCGACCACCAGGTACGCGGCGACCGCGTCGCTGGGCCGGTGCCAGCCGGCGGAGAGCGTGGCGACGCCCGCGGCGGCGGCGTACCCGGCGCCGAGGAACGCCCCGGCGACCCGCAGCTTGCGCGGCAGCACCAGGATCAGCGCGACCGCCACCGAGGCGGCCACCGTGGTGTGCCCGCTGGGCAGGCTGTTACCGGCGGCGGCCCGTTCCGGGTCGATGCCGAAGTCGGGACGGAGCAGGTAGTGCTTGAGCAGCTGCGTGGTCACGTTGGCCCCGGCGATCAGCAGCGTCGCGGTGACGGCGAGCGCCTTGCGCCCCCGGATCAGCGCGATGAAGCCGATCACCGCGGTCGCGGCCAGCAGCGACACCACCGACATCGCGTTGAGGAGTGTGTCCACCGGATCGTCGATGCGATCCTGGCCGATCCGGTTGCCGGTGAGCGCCACCGTGTCCAGCCACTGGCCCAGTTCGGTGTGTACGGCGAAGCGCCACACCAGCCCGAACGCGGCTGTCTGGATCAGGGCCAGTACGACCAACCAGACCGCCGTCCAACCCCTCGCCGTCTCCCGCACCCGGACAACTTAACGGTAGGCCCGCTCCGGCGCGCGGCGGAGCGCCATCGGCGGCGGCGTACGGTGAGGCGGGCGATTTCGAGGAGGTGGCGCGTGACCGGCACGCCACAGCGGCAACCGGAGGACGGGCCGCGGCCGGAGTCGCTGGCCGACCTGCTCGGCGGCCGGCGCGGGGCGGTGGACGCGACTCTTCCCCCGCTGGCGTTCGGGCTCGGCTGGGTGCTCGGCGGCCTGGGCGGCGGCGTGCTCGCGGCGGTGCTGACCGGCACGGCGGTGGCCGGCTGGCGGTGGCGGCGCGGCGACCGTCCCCGCTCCGTGCTGGTCGGGCTGCTCGCGGTCTGCGTGGCCGCGCTCGTCGCGTTGCGCACCGGCCGGGCCGCCGACTTCTTCCTGCTCCAGATCGCCGCCAACGCGGCGAGCGCGCTGGCCTGGGCGGTGAGCATCGTGGTGCGGTGGCCGCTGCTGGGTGTGGTGGCCGGCACGGCGCTGGGCCAGCGGACCCGGTGGCGGCGCGACCCGGCGCTGCTGCGGGCGTACGGCCGGGCCAGCTGGGTGTGGACCGCCAGCTACGTGCTGCGGGTGGCGGTGTTCGTGCCGCTGTGGCTGTACGGGCAGGTGGTCGCGCTGACTGTGGCGCGCGCGGCGCTGACCTGGCCGGTGATCGCGGCGGCGCTGGCGGGGAGCTGGGTGGTGATCCGGCGCTCGCTGCCGGCCGGCCATCCGGGGCTGCGGCACCCGGTGGACCCGGCGGACGCGGACGGTGTGGCGGCGCGCACAGAATAATGGAGAGGCCGCCACGGGGGGAGCGGCCTCTCCGTCAAATACGTTACTCCGTCCAGGGCCCGGATGTGATCCCGTGGACCGCTGAATTTTCCGTGCCTTTTCGCGCCATGGGTCGTCGCCGGGCGGAGTGGTGGGCCGGCCGGTCCGCTGCGTCGGCCGGACGGCCGGCCCACCCGGCCTGACCGTGGGCGTCAGGCCGTTCGCCGACCCGGCCGCTCCGTTCCCCCATCGGCCGGGTCGGCCTCCTCCGCAGGCGGGCTCTCACCCGCCTGCGGAGGAGGGGTCACCTCACCCCTGCGGGAAGTAGGTGCCGTAGTCGGCGTACGCCATGGCGATGTCCGCCTGCGCCCAGAACCGGTGGTAGTTGAAGACCGGCTCGGGACCGCCGTCCAGGTACGCCTGCACCTTCGGCCAGTCCGGGTCGTTCTTGTAGAACGAGCGGATGTCCAGGAAGCTCTTGCCCGGGGCGATCGCGTCGCCGTTGGGCATCTTCCCGGTCCAGCCGTTGGGGACGTAGAGACCCTGGCCGTCGGCGGCGTTGTAGACGTCGTCGAAGCGCTTGTAGTCGCCGCGCTTCTCCGGCGTCGAGACGCCCTTGCTGTCGGCGGACGCGGAGAGCGCGTCCAGCAGGCCCTTGGCGGTGTCCTTCGCCGCGGTGTTGCCGGACTTGGCCGCGTACGCGATGAGCGTGCGGGCGTAGGCGCCGGCGACGCCGACGTCCTGGCCCTTGACCGTCACCTCGACGTGCAGGTTGGTGTTCGGCTGCGGGCTGCTCGGGTTCCAGTTGGCCGGCTGGCCCGTCCACTTCATGTCCGACGGGATCGACCAGTTGGTGCCGACAGTGGTGTTGGCGATCGCCCACGGCACCCACTTGTCCAGCAGCGCCTTGGCCTTCGCGTTGCCGGTCTCCAGGTACAGCTCGGCGATGCGCTGCATCGACCAGGCCTGCATGCCGAACCACTGGTTCGACGGCGGGTCGTTGTAGACCGGGTCGACGTCGTAGAACATGCCGTAGAAGGTGGCGGTGCCGGCCGGCGGCTGGGCGTAGCTGCCGTCCCAGCTGTTGGTGGCGCCACCGGCGATGCCGCCCTCGGCGGACTGGAGCCAGGTGTAGAACTCCAGCTGCCGGTCGAGGCTCTTCTGCCAGTCGGAGACCGCGGTCGGCGACTTCGGCTTCAGCTCCGCGACGTTGGTCATGGCCCAGGCCGCGAACGGGTTCTGGTAGCCGAAGTGGCTGTGGCTGGAGCCGATCCGCCACGACCAGTTCTGCGAGGTGTCGTACGCGCCACCCCAGGCGTAGTACCAGGAGAGCAGGTAGTGCGCCGAGTCACGGCCGCTGGCGGCCGGGCAGGTGGACGCCCCGACACAGTTGCCGATCTTCTTGAAGTACTTGTCGAACAGCGCGTAGCGCAGGTAGTCGCCCATCTTGGCGGCCTTCGCCACGGTGGCCGCCACGTCGGCCTGCTTGCCCTGCGCCTTGGCCCAGGTCAGCGCCCAGTAGGCGGCCTGGACGGCACGCGCGTCGGCGTCCGGGGCGTTCGTGTACTTCCACTGCTTCGCCGGGGCGCTGGACTCCTTGACGAACAGGTCCAGGTAGCCGTTGGGGCCGCCGTGCTTGAACGTGTCGCAGGACGGCTGCGGCACGGTCTCCCACACCGACTCCTGGGTGCCCCGCTGGAAGGTGTTGATGTACGCGGGCCGGGTGGTGCCGTCGCCGCAGCGGCCGAAGCCGTAGGTGTTGTCCACGTCGAGCAGCCAGTGCATGCCGTAGATGTCACCGGTGCCGTAGGTGGACTGCAGCTCCGAGCGCAGCGGGTCCTGGCCGACCGGGACGCTGGCCTCCAGCGCCGACGGGTACTGGCTGGGCAGGTTGTGCTCGGCGGCGTACTGCGGGGTGCCGGGCGAGCCGGCCGTCGCCTGGTCTGAATGATTCGGAATAATATATTTTTCCATCACCGTCCAGGCGTTGTTGAACGGGGCCCAGTTCTGGGTGACCCGGCCGTACTGCGCCTCCAGCCAGAGCCAGAAGCTGAACGCCTCCGAGGTGGTCTCGTGGCCGTGGTCGGGCGCCTCGACGATGAGCGTCTCGATCGAGTGGTACGGCACGCCCTCGGGGCTGAAGTAGCCCGAGTTCTTGATCTTGCCGTACTGGTCGAGGAACTTCTTGATGTAGGCGTTGTCGCCGCCGGGGGTGTCGTTGTCCGCCTCGGTGGCGACGACGGAGATCGGGGCGTAGCCGGTGGCCGACGCGGTGATCGTGGCGGTGCCGCCGACCGTGTCGGAGTCCTCCGCGGCGGAGACCGTGGCGGTGACGCCGGTGCTCCAGTTGCTCGAGGTGAGCGTCAGCGTGGACGGCGAGACCGTGATGTCGCTGTCACCGGTGACGGCGAGGGTCACCGGCACGTTGGCGGTGGGGGCCGCGCTGAGCGTGTACCGGACCGTGGCGCTGCCGCCCTCGGCGACGGTGACCGCCGACGGGTTGGCGACCAGCCTCGGCCCGCTCGCCGCGGTCACCGTGAACGACTTCTCCGAGACGGCGGTGCCGCCGGCGTTGTCGTACGCCTTGGCCTGCACTGTGTAGCTGCCGGCCGGCAGGTCCAGCAGGTCGTAGCCGTACGGCGCGGTGGTGTCGGTGTTGACCAGCAGGCCGTTGCGGTAGAACTCGACCTTGCTGATGGTGCCGTCGGCGTCGCTGGCGGTCGCGGTCAGCGGGACGTCCGCCGGCGCCTCGAACGGGCCGGACGGCACGCTCAGGGAGACCGTCGGCGGCTGGTTGGTCTGCGCGCCGTTGCAGGCGACCCCGTTGAGGGTGAACGCGGTGGGCTTCGGGTTGCTGCCGCTGAAGCTGCCGTTGAAGCCGATGCTGGTGGACGCGCCGGCGGGCAGGCTGCCGTTCCACGACTCGTTCGTCGCGGTGACCTCGCTGCCGGACTGGCTCCACCGGGCCGACCAGCCCTGAACCACGCGCTGGCTGCTGTTCGGGAAGGCGAACTTCAGCGACCAGTTGTTCAGCGCGTCGCCCAGGTTCTTGATGGTGACGTTGGCGGTGAACCCGTTGTTCCAGTCGGTCGTCGCATAGGTCACGTCGCAGGCGGGTGCGGCCTGCGCGGCGCCCGCGGGCAGGGCCACCCCGCCTATGACGAGGGCGGTGGCGGCGACCATCGCCGTGCGGCGACGTCTGGCCAGAAGTCTCATGTGGGCGGTGTCTCCTCGGACCGGGCCGGGACCGTGGGCCCCGGCGGGGCGCCTCCACGCGCCGACATGGCGTACGCGGGGGGACGGAGGCGTCCGGAAAGGTGGTCGTCCCGGCCGTGCCGGGGATCGGGGCGCCGCACCGGTTCGTCACCGGGTGCCCTCGGCGGCCCGCGCTCGCGTTCACTGGCTCCGCGTGGCGTGACGAGAGTGTGACATGGAAGCGCTCCCACCACAACGGCCAGCGCAGATACGCGCTTCCATGTTTCGATCTCGTTTAGGGGCTTTTCCAAACCCGTGACGAGCGTTACAGTCGCAGCATCGCCGATGGGAGCGCTTCCATCGACGGAGATGCAAGTACTGGATCGCCGGGTACACCCGTGCCCGGCGCGTCGGCCAGAGGCCGACGGCGGACCAGCCCGGACGCCGCCGTCGGCCGCCACCCGCCAGACGGAGGGAGGTGGAACCAGAGCCACTCGCGTGGCCCGGCTCCCGCGCGACGCGCACGACGGACGCCAATTCCACTTCGTGCGTGTGTGCACCATCGGTGGGGACGGGGGTTGCCCTCCCCCGTCCCCACACTAAACCCCCGTTGTCGACGGCAAAAGAGGCCGACGGGACAGGCGTGTCACGCCACCCGGACGGCCTTTCTCGCTATCCACCCCACCCCTCGCCGCTCACGCCGCCGCGAGCGACGTTCCCGAGCGACGCCCCCGCCACCCACTTCCGGCCGCCCGCCGGCCGCGCCGCACCTCGCCGCGACCGCCGGATCGGGGCCGGCCGCTCCCTGGCTATGATGGGAGCGCTCCCGGCCCAGGCGGCCCGTCACTCCGAGGAGAAACCTCATGTCGTTACTCACCCGACGGCGCCTGCTCCGCCGCGCCGCCCTGTCCGCGACCGCGGCCGGCGCGGCCCGGACCGGGCTCGCCGGCGCCACCGCGGCCGGGATCGCCACGTCGACCGTCGCGCTCGGCGGCTGCGACAGCCCGCCCGAGCGCACCACCGACCCGGAGCCGGACCGCGGGCTGCGTTTCCCGGACGGCTTCGCCTGGGGGGCGGCGACCTCGGCGTACCAGATCGAGGGGGCCGCGAAGGAGGACGGGCGGGGTGAGTCCGTCTGGGACACCTTCAGCCACACGCCGGGCCGGATCCGCAACGGTGACACCGGCGACGTCGCGGCCGACCACTACCACCGGTACGCGCAGGATCTGGACCTGATGCGCGAGCTGGGGCTGCGCAGCTACCGGTTCTCCATCTCCTGGCCCCGCATCCAGGCCGACGGCGCCGGCCGCCCGAACCAGCGCGGCCTCGACTTCTACCGCCGCCTGCTGGACGGGCTGCACGAGCGCGGCATCGCGCCGATGGCCACGCTGTTCCACTGGGATCTCCCCCAGGCCCTCCAGGACGCCGGCGGCTGGGAGAACCGGGACACCGCCGAGCGCTTCGCCGAGTACGCCGACGTGGTGTTCCGCGCCCTCGGCGACCGGGTGCCGGTCTGGCTGACCGTCAACGAGCCGAAGACGGTGGTGCAGAACGGCTACATCTGGGGCCACCACGCGCCGGGCTTCCAGGACGAGGAGGCGGCGTACCTGGTCGCCCACCACCTCCAGCTCGCCCACGGCCTCGCCGTGCGGGCGCTGCGCGCCTCCGGCGTCACCGGCCGGATCGGCCCGGCGCTCAACCTGCACCCCTGCTACCCGGCCGACGACTCCGCCGAGTCGGCCACCGCGACCCGCCTCTACGACGGGTACGAGAACCGCCTCTACCTCGACTCGATCTTCAAGGGCGCGTACCCGCAGGATGTGCTGGACGACCTCGGCCCGGACAGCCGGATGGTCCGCGGCGTCCGCGACGGCGATCTGAAGATCATTTCCAGCCCGGTCGACCTCCTCGCCGTGCAGTACTACACGCCGATCTACGTCACCGCCGACGGCGGCACGGTCCGCAAGTGGCCCACCTCCGAGGCGGAGTGGCAGCAGATCTACCCGGAGGGCATGTACGACATCCTGACCCGGGTCACCCGCGACTACGGCCGGGTGCCGATCACCATCACCGAGAACGGCCTGCCCTGCCCGGACGTGCCCGGCGCGGACGGCAACGTCGACGACACCGGGCGGGTCACCTTCCTGCGCGACCACTTCGCCGCCGCCCACCGGGCCATCGGCGACGGGGTGCCGCTGGAGAGCTACCACGTCTGGTCGCTGCTGGACAACTTCGAGTGGGCCGAGGGATACGAGCAGCGCTGGGGCCTGGTCTACGTCGACTACGCCAGCCAGCGGCGGGTGCTCAAGCGCAGCGCCCACTGGTACCGCGACGTGATCCGCCGCAACGGCCTGTAGGCGACGGTGCCCGGCCGGCGCGATGCCGGCCGGGCACCGGCCCGCCTCAGCGCGGCAGCGCCTGCTGGAGTTCGGCGCGCAACGCCGGCGTGAGCATCTCGCCCGCCTGCTTGGCCAGCCGCGCCATCTCGTAGCCGACCACGCCGATGTCGGCGTCCGCCCCGGCCAGCGTGGCCAGGATCGAGCCGTCCCGGATCTGCATCACCAGGAAGTAGCCGCGCCCCATCTCCACCACGGTCTGCTTGACGACGTCACCGTCGAACATCTGGGCCGCGCCCGCGGTGATGCTCATCAGGCCGGAGGTCACCGCGGCGAGCTTGTCCGCGTGGTCCCGGGGCAGATGCGCCGAGATCGCCACCAGGAGCCCGTCGGAGGACACCACCACCGCGTGCGCCACCCCCGGAACCCGCTCGGCGAACGCGGTCACCAGCCAGCTCAGGTCGCGTGCCTCCTGGCTCAACGTCGTCACTGTCGTCGTCCTCCTTCATCGCGCGGCAGGTACATCTCGGTGGTCTCCTCGGCCTCGGCCCGCCGCACCCCGCTGTAGAGGCGCGACAGCATGCCGCCGACCGCCTCCGGGTCCGGCTCGTGCCGCACCACCGGACGGTCGGCCGGGGCAGCCGAGGTGAGCTGGGCCATCGGCACGCGTACCGGCAGGCCCCGCTCGTTCGTCCCTCCGGTCACCGGCGTCGCCGCCGGCGCCGGCGTCACACCCAGCGCCGACGCGGCCGGACCCTGCCGGCTGAACCACCCGCCGCCCGCCGCGCCGGCGTCCGGCGTGAGCACGTCCTCGGCCCGTCCCGGGCGGGGACGCGGCGCGGTCACCGGCGCGGCGGGCGGCGCCGGCGCACCGGCATCCGTCCCGTCACCCAGCGGCCGCCCGGTCAGCGGGGACATCGGCAGCGCCGCGGGCCGGCCCGGCGCCGGCCGCCATCCGGCCACCGGCAGTTCGGCGGTCGCCGCGGCGAGCGCACCGGAGGCGGTGACCGGACCGGTCAGCATCGGCTGCTCCGTCCCGCGCCCGAGCCGGGCCGGCACCGGCTGGCCCGCCTCCGGCGCGGGTGCCTCGGCCAGCAGCTCGACCGGGATCCGCACCCGGGCCACCAGGCCCTCCCGGCCGGAGCTCAACCACACCCGTACGCCGTGCCGGGCGCCGAGGTGGCTCACCACGAACAGGCCCATCCGTTCCGAGGCCGACACGTCGGCGGCCGGCGGCTCGGCGAGCACCGCGTTCGCCTCGGCCAGCGCCGACGGGCTCATGCCCAGCCCCTCGTCGACGATCTGCACGAGCGCGCCCCGGCCGTCCGGCTCGACGAGCACCCGCACCGCGGTGTCCGGGCGGGAGAAGGCGGTGGCGTTCTCCAGCAACTCCGCGAACAGGTGCACCAGGTCGCCCACCGCGTGCCCGACGACGTGCAGGTCGGTCCGGTTCTCGTGGCGCACCCGCTGGTACTGCTCGATCTCCGCGCTCGCGGCGAGCAGCACCGCGCCCAGACCCACCGGGCGGTTCCACCGACGGGTCGACTCGGTGCCGGCCAGCACCAGCAGGCTCTCGTCGTTGCGTCGCATACGGGCGGCCAGGTGGTCGAGCTTGAACAGGTTCTCCAGCTGGTCCGGGTCGCTCTCCTCGCGTTCGAGGTCGTCGAGCAGCTCCAGCTGCCGCTCGACGAGCACCTGGCTGCGCCGGGCGAGGTTGACGAACATGGCGTTGACGTTGCGCCGCATCATCGCCTGCTCGACCGCCACGTCGACGGCGCTGCGGTGCACCGCCACGAACGCCTCTGCCAGCTCGCCGATCTCGTCCTGCGAGTCGATCACCGAGGGCGGCACGTCGATCGCGCCGACCGGGCGGTCCACGGTGCGCAGCCGTTCCAGCGTCAGCGGCAGGTCCACCTGCGCGATCCGCAGCGCCTGACCGCGCAGCTGCCGCATGGCGCGGGCCACCGACCGGCCGACCAGCAGTGAGATCAGCACCGCCACCAGGAGCACCGTGGCGATCGCGCCGGCCACCAGCAGCGTGTCGCGCAGCTGACGGGCGCTGGCGTCGTCGGCCTGGCGTACCGCGTCGGCGACGATCTCGCTCTCCAGCTGGCGGAACAGCTCCTGCCGCTGCTCGCTGGCCGCCCACCACTGGGTCGCGTCGAGCAGGGCCGGCTTCGCGTCGCCGCCGCCGGGCAGCGTCCGCTCCTCCATCCGGGTGGCGGCGACGAAGGCCGGGTCGACAGACGTGCGGTCGTAGCGGCGGATCTGGTCGGCGGTCGCCGCGACCCGGAACGCGCCGAGCGCGGTGAGCTGCTGGGCCCGCAGGTCGCTGAGTGTCACCTGGTCGTCCGGCTCGTACCGGCCGGACCGGGCGGCGGCGTAGAGCTCCGCGCGGATCCGCGAGGACAGCTCCTTGACCCGGGACAGCTGCGCGTACCGCAGCACCGCCTCGGTCAGCTCCTGCCGGCCGCCGCCGGGGGACGGCTCGGCCAGCAGGCTCAGCAGCGCCGCGATCGACCGGTGGTAGTTGCCCAGCACGGTGTCGCTGGAGAGCACCGCCGGCGCCACCGCCGCCCGGATGTTCACCACCTGGTCGTACGCCTCGAGCGCCTCGGAGTAGGAGACCCGCCAGGCGGCGTCGGCGTCGGCCAGCGGCGCGGCCGCGGCGCGCAGCTCGCCCATCGCCCGGTCGGTGGCCTCCTGAAGCGGTTTGAGCGCGGCGACCGCGGCGTCGCGGTCGGCGCCGGTGCCGGCGCGGCGCAGCGCGGCCAGTTCGCCCGCCGTGCGGTCCCGCTCGTGCTGGAGCCGGTCGACGGCGGTGGAGATCTGCCGGCCGATGCCGACCTGCTCGGCGAAGGCGCTCAGCGTGGTGGTCTGCCCGACCAGACCCCGGGTCTGGATGCCGGCCAGGACGAGGAACGCCAGTGAGGGGATCACCAGCACCGTGGCGAGCTTGGTGCCCATCCGCCAGTCCCGCAGCCGGAACCCGGAGCGCCGCCGGTGCGGCTGAGGGGCCGCGCCGCGAACCGGGTCGGGACCTGCGCCCACGGTTGCCTCCTCGTCCCGCCCCACCACGTCGGGGAGCGGAGTCCATCCAATCAGGCCGTCGGTCGGTGTCAACGGCCGCCCGGACGGCATGACCAGGACGGTCAGCACCGCGGGTGGACGGTCACGCGTGCGAGGCGGCCTCGCCCGTCCGGCCGATCCCGGCGATCTCGTCCGCCTCCGCGACCCGGCCGAGCGCGACGAGCGCGGCGCCGGTCGCACCGATCTCCGGGTTGCGTTGCCAGCACACCCGGCGGGGAGCGAGCACGTCGAGGAACGCCCCGCGCCACCACGGCGAGGCGGTCAGCGCCCCACCGCCGAGGACCACCTCCATCGGCTCGCCGATACCGGCCTCCAGCAGCGTCAGGTCGTCGGCGACGAGCCGGCACAGTCCGCCCATCAGCCCGGCCAGGATGTCCACGGCCGTGGTGCCGAAGCTGAGTCCGCGCAGCTCCCCGGAGCCCGCCGGGGCGACACCCGGCGGCCGGTCGCCGCCGAAGCGGGGATTCGCACGCACCGAACCGGCGACGCGGTCCAGCGCCGCCTCCAGCTCCGATCCCTCCGGCAGCCGCAGCTCCCGCGCCGCCCAGGCGAACAGGTTGCCGCCGCTGGAGTACGCCGCGCCGGTCACCACGTGGTTGTGGTCGACCCGGTACCGCCAGAGCTGCTCGGGCAGCGGCGGCGGCTCCGCGCCGGCCGGCACGGCCTGGATCATGCGGACCGCCGCGGAGGTGCCGACGGTCACCGCCGCGCGGGTCGGGTCGACGCAGCCCGAGCCGACGTTGGCGGCCGCGCCGTCGCCCACCGGCGCCGCCCACCGCGCGCCCGCCAGCTGCGGCCAGCGCCGCGCGTACGCCGCGTTCAGCCGGCCGTGCCAGCCGTCCGGGGCCAGCGGCAGCAACTGATCCGGGCGTACGCCGGCCAGCTCGCACGCCTCCGGATCCCAGTCCATGCGCCGCAGGTCGAGCAGCCCGGTGCCGGAGGCCAGCGAGATCGACATCGGCGCCTCGTCGAGCAGCGTGCCGAGCGCGTAGTCGGCGAGCCCGGTGAAGCGTGCGCACCGGTCGACGCGCTCGCGCAGCCAGGGCAGCCGCACCGACCAGTAGCAGCGGTGCCACCAGGTGCCGGTACGCCTGTGGAAGTCCGCCGGGTCGGCCGGGCCGGTCGCTCCGGCCGGCGGCTCCGGCCGGGTGTCCAGCCAGGTCAGCACCGGCCCCGACGGTGTGCCGTCGGGCGCCAACGGCAGCACCGAGTGCCACTGCGCGGAGGTGGCCACGAGGTCCACGTCCCGCAGGTGCCCACCGGCGGCCAGCTCGTCCAGGCACTCCACCAGGCACGCCAGATAGGCCTGGCCGTCGAGCGTCCCGCTGCCGTCGTCCCCGGTGACCAGGTGCACCCGGCGCCGGGCCAGCGCGCCCGGGCGCGGCACGGCGTCCGCGTCGAGCACCAGGCCGCGCACCGAGGAGGTGCCCAGATCCAGAGCGAGAATGTCCATCGCCGGTCAACCTACCCGGCGCGACCGGCGGCCACGCCAAGATCCGTACCCGGTGCCGCGCGATCGGGTTCCACGGTGCCGGTCGATCGCGTACAGTGACCGTCATGCCCGCGCACCTGTCCTGCTGGTGGCCCGCCGACCCGGCGGCCCACCCCCGCGCGTAGCTTCCCCACGCGGCCGCCCGACGAGGCGGCCGCCGGTCTCCCCCGGCATCCCGGGTCGCCTTCACCGGCGGCCACCCGGCCCACCGAGGAGACCCGATGACCCGCCTGTCCGACCCGCTCGCCGCCGTCGCGGCCGGCCGCGACCCCGGCCCGTTCGCGCTCGTCCGCCGCGAGGGCGCCGACCACGTCGACCTGTTCACCGGCCCGGTACGCACCGCCGACGAGCTGGCCGACCTGCCGCTGCCCGAGGGCGCCGGTCCGCACACGCTGGCCCTGGTGCCGTTCCGGCAGGTCACCGAACGCGGTTTCGAGTGCGTCGACGACGGCCTGCCGCTGGAGTTCCTGGCGGTCAAGGCGCATCGGCGGATACCCCTGGCCGAACTGCTCGACGACCTGCCCGACGCCGAGGTGCGCACCCGCGACGCCGGCTTCGACATCGCCGACGACGAGTACGCGGCGATCGTGGAACGGGTGCTGGCCGACGAGATCGGCCGGGGCGAGGGGGCGAACTTCGTCATCCACCGCACCATGCTCGCCACCGTGCAGGGCGACCCGCTGGCCGCGGCCCTGGCCGCGCTGCGCCGGCTGCTGCTGCGCGAGCGGGGCGCGTACTGGACGTTCCTGGTGCACACCGGCACCCGGATCCTGGTCGGCGCCAGCCCGGAGCGGCACGTCAGCGTCGCCGACGGGCTGGTCGAGATGAACCCGATCAGCGGCACGTTCCGGCACCGGGGCGAGACCGTCGACCGCTCCGCGCTGCTGCGCTTCCTGCAGGACCCGAAGGAGGTGGAGGAGCTGTACATGGTGCTGGACGAGGAGCTGAAGATGATGGCCGTGGTCGCCGAGCACGGCGGCCAGGTGGTCGGGCCGTACCTGAAGGAGATGGCGCACCTGGCGCACACCGAGTACCTGCTGGCCGGGCGCTGCTCCCGGGACGTGCGCGACGTGCTGCGGGAGACCATGTTCGCGCCCACGGTCACCGGCAGCCCGATGGAGAACGCCTGCCGGGTGATCGCCCGGCACGAGCGCACCGGCCGGCGCTACTACGCCGGGGTGCTCGCCCTGCTGGGCCGCGACGAGCAGGGCCGGCAGACGCTCGACGCGCCGATCCTGATCCGTACCGCCGAGATCTCCCCCGAGGGCGCGCTACGGGTGCCGGTCGGCGCCACGCTGGTCCGGCACTCCACCACCGCCGGGGAGGTGGCCGAGACGCACGCGAAGGCGGCCGGTGTGCTGGCCGCGCTGGGTCTCGGCCCGGACGCGCCGCGCTCCGCGACCGAGCCGGTCGTCCGGTACGCCGACGACCCCGAGGTACGCGCCGCGCTGGCCGCCCGCAACGCCCCGCTGGCCCGGTTCTGGCTGGAGCAGCGGGAGCCGGGCGCGATCGCGCTGCGCGGGCTGGCCGGGCGCCGGGCGCTGATCGTCGACGGCGAGGACACGTTCACCGGCATGCTGGCCCACCAGCTCGGCGCGCTGGGCCTGGCGGTGACCCGGCGGGACTGGCCGGACCCGGGCCCGCTGGACGGCTACGACCTGGTGGTGGTCGGCCCCGGCCCGGGTGACCCGCGGGACACGGCCGCGCCGAAGATGGCGGCGCTGCGGGCACTGCTGACCGAGTTGCTCGCGTCCGGCCGGCCGACGCTCGCCGTGTGCCTGGGCCACCAGTTGCTCGCCGGGCTGCTGGGCCTGCCGCTGCACCGCCGCGACGCGCCGTACCAGGGGTTGCCGCGGGACGTGCCGGTGTTCGGGACGACCCGCCGGGTCGGGTTCTACGCCAGCTTCACCGCGCTCGCCGGCGCCGACCGGGTGGCCGGTCCGTACGGCCCGGTCGAGGTGTCCCGCGACCCGGCCGACGGCGCGGTGCACGCGCTGCGCGGCGCGGGCTTCGCCGGGGTGCAGTTCCACCCCGAGTCGGTGCTGAGCCAGGACGGCACGAGGGTCCTGGCGGACCTGCTCGGGCACCTGCTGGACCGGCCGGCGCTGAGCGCGCATGGAGCGGCCGATCGCGGGTAGGGCACTGGCGACCGGTGGTCCGGACGGGTTCGAGAGCCCTCGTCCGGCCACCGGTCGCCAGTCGGGTCAGCCGGCCATGCCCCGCTTCAGCGCGGCGCCCATCAGCACGGCCCGCTTGGCGGTCAGCGCGGTGGCGGACAGTGCCACCTGGTCCGGGGCGACCTCCCCGTTGTTGCTGGTGTGCGACGCGCCGTACGGGTTGCCGGCGACGAACTGGCTCGGGTCGGTGTAGCCGGGGGTCACCACGATGCCACCCCAGTGGTAGAAGACCGTGTACAGCGACAGCAGAGTCGCCTCCTGTCCGCCGTGCGACGTGGCGGTCGAGGTGAACCCGCTGTAGACCTTGTCCGCGAGCGCGCCAGCGGCCCAGAGCGGGCCGGTGGTGTCGATGAACTGCTTGAGCTGGGCGGCGATCATGCCGTACCGGGTCGGCGAACCCATGATGATCACGTCGGCCCACGACAGGTCGTCCGGCTGCGCCTCCATCACGTCCTGGGTCTCCAGCCGGTGCGCCTGCCAGCCGGAGTTGGAGCGGATCGCCTCGTCGGGCGCCAGCTCACGTACCTTGCGCAGACGCACCTCGGCGCCGGCCTCCCCCGCCGCCTCGACCGCCGCCTGCGCCATCTGGTAGGTGATGCCGGTCGCGCTGTAATAGATCACCGCGACCTTGACCTGGCCATCCATCAGACGTTCCCTCCTCGTCTCGGGTCAGCTCCGGCGACTACCCGTTACTTGTTCCGTCAAACTCAGGGCGTGGCATGCTCTCCGGGTGGAGATCCGCACCGCCACGCCCGCCGACTGGCCGCTGATCTGGCCGTTCCTGCGCGAGATCGTGGCGGCCGGCGAGACGTACACCTGGCCCCGCGACGTGACGGAGGAGCAGGCCAGCAGGCTCTGGATGCCGCCGGCGCCGGCGCGGACGGTGGTCGCGGTGGCGCCGGACGGCGCGGTGCTCGGCTCGGCCAAGCTGGCGCCCAACCAGAGCGGCCCCGGCGACCACGTGGCGAACGCCTCGTTCATGGTCGCCCCGGCCGCCGCCGGGCGCGGCGTCGGCCGGGCGCTGGCCGCGCACCTGCTCGACGCGGCCCGGGCCGACGGCTACCGGGCCATGCAGTTCAACGCCGTGGTGGCCACCAACACCCGGGCGGTCGAGCTGTGGCGGTCGCTGGGCTTCGAGGTGATCGGCCGGGTGCCGGAGGGCTTCCGGCACCCCACCCGGGGGTACGTCGATCTGCTCGTCATGCACCGGCGCCTCGACTGAGTGAGGCTCAAGATTTGCGCAAGTTCCGCGCGAAAACGCTTTCTCGGCCCAGCTCAACGGGGATCCTGGTCGAATCGGCGCCGGCCATGTCGGCCGCCCCGCGCCGGGAACCTGAACGGGGGATCGCGCTCCGTCGGCAGCGCGGCCGGCGCAGCGCGATCAGGGGCGATGTCGTACCCCGGGCTTAGGCTGACGCCCGTGACCGTACGCCTCAGCCGCGCCGAGGCGCTCGCGCTGCGCATGACCGGGCTGTTGCTGCGCCCGCACCCCACCGCCCGCCCCGAGGGCGTCGCCGACGTGGTCGAGTGGTTCGGCGCCATGCAGGCACAGGACGCCGCGAGCGGGCTGTGGTCGCTCGGCGTACGCCTGCCCGGCGCCACCCAGGACGACGTGCGCGCGGCGCTGGAGCGACGCGAGGCGCTGCGCACCTGGCCGATGCGCGGCACCGTGCACCTGGTCCCGGCGCGCGACGCGCGGTGGATGCTGGAGCTGACCGGCGTGCGGACGCTCGCCGGGATCGCCGGCCGGTGGCGGCAGCTCGGGCTGACCGTCGACGACGGTGAACGGGCCTGCGACGTGCTGGGTGCGGCGCTGACCGGCGGCGGCCGGCTCACCCGCGCCGAGTGCCTGGCCGCGCTGCGCGCCGCCGGGCTGGACACGGACGGCCAGCGCGGCTACCACCTGCTCTGGTACGCCAGCCAGCGCGGCGTCGCCTGCATCGCCCCGCACGTCGGCACGGAGCAGACGTTCGCCCTGCTCGACGAGTGGGCGCCCGACCCGCACCGCCCGGAGCGCGACGAGGCGCTGGCGTTGCTGGCGCACCGCTACGTGCGCGGCCACGGGCCGGTGACCCGGCACGAGCTGGCCCGGTGGACGGGCCTGACCGTCACCGACGCGACGCGGGCGATCACACTGGCCGGTGACCTGCTCGCCCCGGTCGAGGTCGACGGCGAGCCCGCGGTGGTCGACGCCGCGCTGCTCGACGCGCCCCGCGCCCCGGTCGACGACCTGCACACGCTGCCCGGCTTCGACGAATACCTGCTCGGCTTCAAGGACCGGTCGCTGATGCTCGACCCGGCGCACGCCGCCGCGGTGGTCCCCGGCAACAACGGGATGTTCCGGTCGACCGTGGTGCGCGGCGGGCGCGTGGTCGGCACCTGGACGCGGACGCTGGGCGCGAGGGCGGTGACCGTGAAGGTGCAGCAGCTCGTGCCGTTCGACGCCGCGTTGCGTGAGCGGGTGGAGGCGGCCCTGACCGGGTACGCCCGCTTCCTCGGGCTGGAGCTGCGCCACTCCTGGTGACAGCGCGGGCACCCGGGCGCGAGCAGACCGAAGGGCCGGCGGCGCGCACCGCCACCGGCCCTTCGCCCGCATCCCGGGGTCAGTCGGCGAGCGCTCCGGCGGAGCGGCCCTCGTGCAGCGTCAGGTTGCGGCCGCTGCCCGGGTCGAACAGGTGGATCTTCTCCAGGTTGAACCACACCCGGCGCGACTCGCCCTCGCGTACCGGCGACTCCGCCGACAGCCGGGTGACCAGGTTCGACCCGGCACCGGCGAAGTCCGCCGCACCGGTGTCCGCGGCCAGCTCCTCCAGCTCGGCGGCGGTGGCCCGCTCCCCCTCGACGGTGAAGTAGACGTACTTGTCCGAGCCCATCGACTCGACGATGTCGACCGGCGCCTCGAACTCCATGCCCCGGCGGCGGGTCTCGTCGTCGATCAGCGCAGCGTCCTCGAAGTGCTCCGGGCGGATGCCCAGGATCAGCTCCCGGGGCGCGTCGCCGCCTTCCAGCTCGCGGCGGATCCGGTCGCCGACCGGCACGTCACCGAGCGCCGTCCGCAGCCGGCCGTCCTCCACGACGGCGTGCACGAAGTTCATCGAGGGCGAGCCGATGAACCCGGCGACGAAGAGGTTGCGCGGGTGGTCGTACAGCTCCTGCGGCGGCCCGACCTGCTGCACCGCGCCGCCCCGCATGATGACCACCCGGTCGCCGAGCGTCATCGCCTCGGTCTGGTCGTGGGTGACGTAGACGGTGGTGGTGCCGAGCTGCTTCTGCAGCCGGGACACCACTGTGCGCATCTGCACCCGCAGCTTCGCGTCCAGGTTCGACAGCGGCTCGTCCATCAGGAACGCCTTGGGCTGGCGGACGATGGCCCGTCCCATCGCCACCCGCTGCCGCTGGCCGCCGGAGAGGTTGGCCGGTCTGCGGTCCAGCAGCGCGGTCAGCTCCAGCACCTTCGCCGCCTCGTCGACCTTCTGGTTGATGGTCTCCTTGTCCATCTTCGCCAGCCGCAGCGGGAACGCCATGTTCTCCCGGACGGTCATGTTCGGGTAGAGCGCGTACGACTGGAAGACCATCGCGATGTCGCGGTCCCGGGGCGCCTTGTCGTTGACCCGCTCGCCGCCGATGCGCAGCTCACCGGAGCTGATGTCCTCCAGCCCGGCGATCATGTTGAGCGTGGTGGACTTCCCGCAGCCGGACGGGCCGACCAGGATCACGAACTCGCCGTCGGCGATCTCCAGGTCGACGTCCTGTACGGCGGTGGTCCCGTCCGGGAACCGCTTGCTCACCTTGTCCAGCACGATGTCGGCCATTGCTACCACCTATCCCTTGACTGCGCCGGAGGTCAGACCGGAGACGATGCGGCGCTGGAAGAAGAGCACGAACAGGATGATCGGCACGGTGATCACCACGGCGGCGGCGCAGATCGCTCCGGTGGGGTCCTCGAACTGCGACTCACCGGTGAAGAACTGCAGGGCCACCGGGACCGTGCGGGACCGCTCGGTCGAGGTGAGCGTGATCGCGAACAGGAAGTCGTTCCAGCAGAAGATGAAGACCAGGATGGCCGTGGTGAACACGCCGGGCGCGGCCAGCGGCGCGATCACCCGCCGGAACGCCTGTCCCTGGGTGGCGCCGTCCATCTTCGCCGCCTTCTCCAGGTCCCACGGGATCTGCTTGAAGAACGCCGACAGCGTGTAGATCGCCAGCGGCAGCGCGAACGTGATGTACGGCAGGATCAGCCCGGGCCAGGTGTCGAACAACCCGAGCTGCCGTTCGATCTCGAACAGCGGCGACACCAGCGACACCTGCGGGAACATCGCGATCAGCAGTGAGACGCCGACCAGCAGCTTCTTGCCCGGGAAGTCGAGCCGGGAGATCGCGTACGCGGCCATCGTCCCGAGCACCACCGCGATCGCGGTGGCGATCAGCGCGATGCCGATGGAGTTGACCAGGGCGCGGACGAACTGGTCGGTGTCGAAAATGGTCCGGTAGTTGTCCAGCGTCCACTCCCGCGGCCAGAACTTGCCGTCGGTGAGCGTGGCCGGCGTCTTGAACGACAGCGAGGCGATCCAGAGGACGGGGACCAGCGCGAAGACGACGACCACGACGTCCAGCAGGCCCCAGCGCAGCTTCGCCCGCGTGGTGGTTTCCACTGCCATGTCAGCGCCTCTCCCCATCGTCGCTGCCGGGGGCAGCGGTGCCGAACAGCTTCACGAACACGAAGGCGATGATCGCCACGGTGATGAAGATCAGCACCGACATCGTGGAGCCGATGCCGAGGTTCAGGCCCCGGATCAGGTTGTTGTAGGCGAGCATCGACACCGACGACGTCTCGTTGCCGCCGTTGGTGAGCACGAAGATGTTGTCGAAGACCCGGAACGCGTCGAGCGTGCGGAACAGCAGCGCGACCAGGATGGCCGGCTTCATCACCGGCAGCATCACCTTGGTGAACCGCTGCCACGCCGTCGCGCCGTCGGTGGAGGCCGCCTTGAGCAGGTCCTCCGGCACCAGGGCCAGCCCGGCCATCAGCAGCAGCGCCATGAACGGGGTGGTCTTCCAGATCTCGGCCAGCATGATGATCGCCAGCGAGCTGGCCCGCTCGGTGAGCGGGGCGCTGCCGTCGAACAGGTTCGCCAGGTAGCCGGTGCCCGGCGTCCAGGCGTACCGCCAGGAGAACGCCGCGACCACGGTGACGATGCCGTACGGGATCAGCGCGGCGGTGCGGACGATGCCCCGGCCGACGAGCGTCCGGTGCATGATCAGCGCCAGGCCCATGCCGAGCACCAGTTCGACCGCGACGGTCACCACGGTGATCAGCGCGGTGACCCCGAACGCGGTCCACCAGAAGTCGTTCGTCAGCACGGTGACGTAGTTCTCCAGCCCGACGAACTCCCGCTCGTCGGGGAAGCGCAGGTCGAAGCGCTGCAGCGACAGCCAGACCGAGTACAGGATCGGGTACGCGGTGACCAGCACCATGACCAGCGCGGCCGGCGCGCACAGCAGCCAGCCGAGGCGCCGCTCGGCGCGCTTGTTGTCGCTCAGCGGGGCACGGGAGCCGCGCCGGGACCGCTGTTCCGGTACGGCGGCGTGCCGGCCGCCGGGTTGTTCGGCCTCGGCCTCGGCGGCGGCCTGCGCGCCGGCCGGGGTGGCGTTCACGCTCATGGCAGAACTCCCTTGGACTCCAGCGCGTCCGAGATCGCCTTGCGCAGCTCGTCAGCGGTCTGCTCGGGCCGGATCGCCGACGGCGGCGACAGGATCGCCGACATCACCGTGGAGATGCTCTGGTACGCCGGGGTCAGCGGACGCACCGCGGGCTCCTTGAGCTCCTCCAGGATGGTCTCCTTCATCGGGTACGCCTCGGTCATCTCCGGGTCGTCGTAGACGGCCTCGATGGTGGGCGGCACGCCGTCGTTGACGGCGGAGAACTTCTGGTTCTCGGCGTTGCGCAGGCAGCGGGCCACCTCGAACGCCTCCTCCGGGTGCTTCGAGTAGCTGCTGACCGCCAGGTTGACCCCGCCGATGGTGACCTTGCTGGGGGTGCCCGGCTCGACGCCCGGCACCCGGGCCCACTTCACGTTCTTCGCCAGTTCGGGGTTTGCCTCCTGGAGCGCCGGATAGACGAACGGCCAGTTCACCTGGAACGCGCCCTTGCCGGACTGGAACTCCAGCCGCACCGGGTCCTCCAGCGCGTTGCTGAACGACGGCGAGGTCACGCCCGACGTGGCGAACTTCTTGAGCTGGTCGAGCGCGCGCACCGCGCCGGCGTCCATCTCCGCCTTCTTGCCGTCGTCACTGAGGATCTTGCCGCCGGCGCTCTCGGCGAGCGTGTTGTAGAGGACCACGAGGCCCTCGTACTGGGCGCCCATGGTGAGCACCTGGTACGGCTTGCCCTGCTCCTTGAGCTGCTGGGCGGCGGAGATCATCTCGTCCCAGGTCTTCGGCGCCTGCGACACCAGGTCGGACCGGTACCACAGCAGCTGCACGTTGGTGTTCTTGGGCGCGGCGTAGAGCTTGTCCTCGTACCGGGCGGTGTCCAGCGGGCCGGCCAGCGTGCCCTGCTCGACCTCGGCCTTGTCCTGGCCGGTCCACTCCCGGATCCACTTCGCGCTGGCGAACTCCTGGGTCCACGTGACGTCCAGGCCGAGCACGTCCATCCCGCTGTCCTGCGCGGCGAGCCGCCGCACCATCTGCACCCGCTGCTCGTCGGCCTCGCGCGGCAGCACCCGGTAGTCGATCCGGTACCGCCCCTGCGCCTGCGTGTTGCAGGTGTCGACGACCTTCTGCAGGTTCTGCTCCGGCGGGTAGTACAGGTTGATCGTGGGGACGCCGCCGTCGCCGCCGGATCCGCAGGCGGCCAGCGGGGCCACCAGCGCGAGCGCGGCGGCCGCTGCCGCCGCGCGTCCGGCCGGCCGCCGTGCGGCCGTGTCGGGGACTCTCGTCATCACCCTCCCCCTCTCTTCGGCGAAGAACCGGGGAGTGACCCGCGCCCCGGTGCACGGCGAGACGACCGGGGCATCGGCCCGATCGCCCGACGCCCCGGGCGTGTCGTGCGGCTGAACGTGCCCGACCTGCGACGGAGCGAAACATCACGGACATGTGACGGTGACGGCACGAACCGGTCCGGACGACCGACAGCTCGTCCCACGTAGTGAAACGGCGAGGCTACCCAGCGTCAGCGGTCTGCACTAGCGTGGGACTGGCTCCGTAGCCGGCGCGTCGCCGTCGACGCCGATGCGCCTCCGGCCGTCCCCCATCGCCCGCCCGATCGGTTGGTTCTGACGGGAAGTGCCGTGCGCCCGTTCCCCGGTTGGGCAGGATTCCCCCGAGGAGGTGCCGTCGTGCAGGACACCCGCGCTCTCGCCCTGACGTTCGAGGTGAGCGGCCTGCCCCCGGTCAAGACCGAGGCCCTGTCCATCTTCGCTGCCGGGCACCGGCAGGCGACGAGGGTCCGCACCCTGCTCCAGGCCGCCTGCACGGCGGCCCAGCGCACCGGGTGGACCCCGCTGACCGGGCCGGTCGAGGTGGACCTGACCCTGCGCTGTCCGCCCGGGCACCGTACCTCCGACGCCAGCACGCTGCTGGGCGGCGTGTGCGCGGTGCTCCAGGACAAGAAGCGGGTCTCCACCATCGGTCTCGCCCACCTCGGGGTGCTGGTCGACGTCGCGCTCTGGGCCGACGACCGGCAGATCCGCCGGCTGTCGTACGTCGAGGAGCCGGCGGAGGAGTTCTCGTATCTGGTCCGGGTGTCGGCCGTACCGACGCTGGTTTGACCGACGTCCGCGGTGGGGTACCGCGGACGCCGAGGAAGGGAGTGCCGATGTCGGAGCCACATGTCACGCTCGATCCGAGCGGGCTCGACCCTGTGCAGCAGAAGCTGCGCGGCCCGCTGGAGGATCAGCTGACTTCGGCCCTGCAGGCGGCCGCCGACCGGGTCCGCGCCGGCTACGCGGGGGAGCCGGTGGAGGACGTCTGCCGTCGGTTGCTCGACGAGACCCGCTCCGGCCTGCACCCGGACATCGCGGCCGGGTTCCAGCCGGACATGGACGAGTTCTGCCGGGTGGCGGTGGCGATCGTGCGGGGCGAGCTGACCTGAGCCGGCGCCGGCACGGGAATTGAGTACGCGTACCGATGGCGGGCCCGCCCGGGGCGACGAGAATTCTCCCGTGCGAACTCGAATCATGATCGTTCTTGCCGTGCTCGGGCTGGCCGGGCTGATGGCGACCACCGGCTGTTCCCTGCGGCAGAGCGTCTGCGGCGGTGACGAGTACCCGGTGATCGCGGTCGGCCCGCAGGGCGGCAGCGCGTGCGTGCCGGACGGGGAGGAACCGACGCCGCCGTACGTGCGCTACCCGGAGGGCAAGGTGCCGAAGCACGTCGACGACGAGTGGGACGTCTACTGGCGCACCCACGGCATCGACGAGAACAACAACATCATCGACCGCTGACGCGGGCCCGCCTCAGCTCCGGCGCACGTCGACCGAGACGACGTGGGTGCCGTCCGGGCGGTCGCCCTCCCCCAGCCGCACCGGCAGCCGGCCGCCCTCGGGCGGCCGCAGGCCGAGCCCGAATCTGAGGTGTCCCTCGAAGTCGCCGGCCACGGCCCACCCACGCAGCGTCGGGAAGCGGATCGCCGCCGGTGGCAGGTCAGCCGTCCCGCCGCCGCGGGCGTCGTGCGCCTGGGCCGGGTCGAACCGCACCGACAGGTACGCCGTGCCGGGCAGCGCGACCGGCGCGCCCCGCCCCTCGGTCACCACCTGCGGCACGTAGGCGACCTCGTAGGACGGGGTGGGTCCGCGGAAGGCGAACGTGATCCGGCTGAACCCCTCCGCCGGATGGTCCCCGACGTCGACCGCCACCAGGACGGGCAGCGGTTCACCGGGCGGCGGGGTGACCGGCACCCGTACCCGGTGGGCCACCCGGACCGGCCCGCCGGGCACCGCCCAGCCCCAGGTGACGTGCCAGGAGCCGGCGGTCGACGCGGCCTCGGTCGGCACGGGCGGGGTGGGCGTGGCTTCCGGCGCCTCGGTCGCGGCCGACGGCGACGCCGCCGCGACCGTCGGGGTGGGCGCCGGGGACGCGCCGTCGTGGCCGGTCGCCGTGCAGGCCGCCGCGAGCAGCACGACCAGGCCGGCGAGCAGCGGTACGCGCTGATGTGTCATGACTCAGTGTCGCTCCGTGACCGGCCCGCGCACCAGAGGCGTCCCACCCGGAATCCGTCAGGCGGTGAAGGGGGGCCGGACGGGTCAGGACCGGGTCCGCAACTCCCCGGCCCTGACCCCGGCCGTCCGGTTGGGTAGCGGTCTGCGCCGCGGGAACGCGGCAGGCGTGGCACGACGCCTTCCGCCGGGCTCCGCACGGCGAGCCGGTCTGCCCGCACTCAGCTCCACGGTGCTCTTACCACCGGACTCCGGTGCGCCCCCGTCTCACCCCGACGAGGCGTGGGCGCCGGCTCAGGTTAGGCGCGTCCGCGCAGGCCGGACAAGCGATGACCGGCGACTGCGCTTGTGATTGATGTCTATGCGGAATTGCGGCATGTCGGCGTAACGGGGTCAGCCGGTTTCGCGCTGTTCGACTTCGAGACGCGGACTGCGCCCGGCCGGCCGCGGCGGGACGCTCCGGGCCGCCACGGCCCCGGCGACGAGCGCCAGCGCGACCACGTGCAGCGCCCGTACGCCCGCCGGGGCGGGCACGCCGGCTGCCGGCAGCGCGGGCATCACCAGCGCACCGAGCCCGGTGACCGCCAGCGCCACCCGCCAGAACACGTTCGGGTTCGCCTCCGGCGCCGGTTCGCGTACGCCGTCGGTCCGCAGGCCGCGACGGGCCTCGTGCACGGCCAGGACGACAACCAGCAGCCCGCCGCCGAGCCCGGCCACCGCGTCCGCGAACTGGTACCAGTACACGCCGGTCAGGGCGTGGAAGTCGGCGACGCCGAGCAGCCGGGGCAGCCGCTCGCTGTCACTGACCCGGTCCCATGCCACGTGGCTGAAGGCGCCGATGAGCGCCGAGCAGACGGTGACCTGCCAGGGGTGGCGGACCCGGGCCAGCGTCGCGTACCAGGGCCAGCCGAACAAGCGCTGCGCGGGCAGGTGCACCGCGATGCCGGCGACCACGCGGCGCACCACCCAGGCGTACCCCAGGGCGACCGGCAGGCACCACCAGAGCAGGCCGCCGAGCGTGTGCGTCCGCAGGTCCAGCGCCAGCGACGTGCCGGTGAAGAGGTACGCGACGTCCGGTGCCACCGCCCCGGTGCACAGCGCCACCCCGTCGAACCAGCCGGGGCGCCACAGTTTCAGCGGCAGCACCGGCGCCAGGTGCGACGGGAAGGTCAGCGGCACGTCCCGGACGTTACCGGCCCGCTCAGAAGTGCTGGACCAGGTCGGGGAACGCGGCCAGCCGGATCACCCGCTGGTCGGACGGGTCCAGCTCGTCGTGCTCCAGCACCCAGGTGTTCTCGTTCGGGATGAAGACCGCGTTCATCCCGGCGGCCCGCGCGGGCAGGATGTCCGAGCGCGGCGAGTTGCCGATCATCCAGGAGGCGGCCGGGTCGAAGGCGTGCTCGCGGGCCAGCCAGCGGTACGTGTCCGCGTCCTTCTCCGGCACGATGTGCGCAGCGCGAAAGTGATGCAGCAGCCCGCACGCGTCCAGCTTGCGCTGCTGCTCCTCGCGCTCGCCCTTGGTCAGCAGCAGCAGTTCGTGCCGCCCGGCCAGGTCGTCGAGCGTCTCGGCCACGCCCGGCATCAGCTCGACCTGGTGCCCGACCAGCGCGGCGGCGAGCTGCTCGATCTCGGCGCGCTCCCGCGCGGTGGCCGGACGCTCGCGCAGCTTCTCCAGGCACTCGCCGAGGCTGCGCAGGAAGACCTTGCTGCCGTAGCCGTGCGCGACGGCGTTCGCGCGCTCGATGTCGTCGAGCACCGCGCGGATCCGGGCCCGGTCCAGCGTGGGGTGGTCGAGCCAGGTGAGGAAGTCGTCGATGACGCGCTCGAACAGGACGTTGTTCTCCCAGAGCGTGTCGTCGGCGTCGAAGACCAGCACGGCGGCGTCCCGGCGCGACGGCATCGCGTCCCCCTCCCCCTCGCGGACCTCGCACACCGTACTGCCGGGTCGCCGGACGGGCCACGCGGATTATCCGGTCGGCGGCCCGTTACCGGCGGCTACCCGACTGCGGAATCCCTGGTCCGACGGCATGCTTCGGCCATGACGATCTCACCCGATCATCCACCTGGACGACGGCGCCGGCGGCGCGCCGCCGTCGCGGTGGCCGCGACGCTCGCCGTCGCGGGCGCGGCGCTGCCGGGATCCCCGGCACTGGCCGTCAACGCCTCACACACCACAGTGGTCGGCACCAACCCGGTCGACTGGACGCCGCACGCGCTGGACGGCACCGTCCACCGCATCCTCCAGATCGGCAACCGCGTGTACGTGGCCGGCACGTTCACCAAGGTGCGCAACGCCGGCCAGTCGGCTCAGCTGGCGATGCCCCGGCTGGTGGCGCTCGACGCGACCACCGGCCGGATCGACACCACGTTCCGGCCGCAGGTCAACGGCGCGGTCAAGGCGCTGGCCGCCGCGCCGGACGGCCGTTCGCTCTACATCGGCGGCGCGTTCACCACCGTCAACGGCACGGCGGCGTCCCGGCTGGCCCGGATCGACGCGGCCACCGGCGCCCGGGTCGCCGGTTTCACCACGCCGGCGCTGAACAACCAGGTCAACGACATGCGCCTGGTCGGCAACCGGCTGATCGTCGGCGGCGCGTTCCAGACCGTCGGCGGGGTGACCCGGCGTGCCCTGGCGGCGGTGAACGCCACCACCGGGGCGGCCGACGCGTCGGTCAACCTGAACCTGGCCGGTCCGCGCACGACCACCTCCGGCGCCACCGCGCCGGTGAAGGTCGAGGCGCTGGACGTCTCCGCCGACGGCCGGCGGCTGGTGTTCGTGGGCGGCTTCAGCAGCGTCGCGGGCGCGGCGCGGCACCAGATCGCCGTCGCCGACCTGAGCGCGGCGGGCGCCACGCTCTCCGGCTGGGCCACCGAGCGCTACCAGCCGCAGTGCGCGCGGACGATGCCGGTCTACATGCGCGGCGTCGACATCTCGCCGGACGGCACCTGGTTCGCGGTGGTCACCACCGGCGGACCGTTCCCGGGCACGCTCTGCGACACCGCGGCGCGGTTCGAGTTCGGTACGGCCACCGGCGGCAAGCAGCCGACCTGGGCCAACTACACCGGTGGCGACACGCTGCTGTCGGTGGCGGTGACCGGCGCGGCGGTCTACGTCGGGGGCCACCAGCGCTGGCTGGACAACCCGCAGGGCCGCAACTCGGCCGGTCCGGGCGCGGTGTCCCGGCCGGGCATCGGGGCGATCCACCCGACCACGGGCAAGGCGCTGCCCTGGAACCCGACCAAGGACCGGGGCGTCGGCACCCAGGAGCTGTACGCCACCGACCGGGGTCTGTGGGTCGGCAGCGACACCGTGACGGTGGCCGGGGAGTACCACGCCCGGCTGGCGTTCCTGCCGCTGCCCTGAACGAGTGGGGCGCGGCGTCTCCGTCGCGCCCCACCGTCAGCTAGGCATCGGCTTCGCCTACGGTTCCCGACGTTCCCGTAATACCTCCACGAGCGCCTCAGGATCAAGGCATTGACCTTCATCGTTGCATGAGCGTATAAAGGGTTGGTATTTAACGGGGACTAGCGGAGGAGCCGCTCAATGCGATCCACCCTCTCTCGACTCATCGTTGCCCTGGCTTCGATGACGGCCGCAATTCTTGTCTTTCCGGCGTCGGCCCAGGCCGCCCCCGGGTGGCAGTCCTACACCTACACGTCCAAATGGCACTGCTCGCAGGCCAGCTCGGACACCTCGATCGCCGCGGTCAGTGTCTGCGTGGTCGTGAACGGCCAGGCGACCCAGGCCGTCGTCACGGTGACCAACAAGAGGTCGAGCACGATCCAGATCCAGGCACCGACGCTGACCCTGTACTCCGTCGGCCAGCCGCTCTCCACGGTCTCCTGCAACTTCAGTTACCTCACCGCCAACCAGACGACGGCCTGTTTCGGCCCCACTTTCCAACGCACGTGCAGCCAGAATGCACAGACCTGGGCGAAGGTGAACTACAGCCTGCCCGACGCAGCCACATGGAAGGTCGCCAGCGGCTGGTCGCCGACCTGGAATATGTGCACGGTGGCCAGGTCCCGCTGAAAATCGAATGTTGAGCTCATCGGCGGCCCGCTCGAATCGAGCGGGCCGCCCGCCATTTCGCGGATTCTGCGCCGCGCCGATATCGAGCAGCCTCGCCGTCAACGGCGCAAGGTGAGGACCAGGCGCGTCAGCGACGCAAGGTGAGGATCAGGTCGGCGACCAGCGCGGTCCAGCCCGTCTGGTGCCAGGCGCCCAGGCCGGCGCCGTTGTCGCCGTGGAAGTACTCCGGGAAGCAGATCAGGTCGCGCCAGTCCGGGTGGGTCTGGAACAGCTGCGCGGCGCCGTAGATCGGCCGCCGCCCCCAGTCGTCACGGGTGAACAGGGAGATCAGCCGCGCGGACAGGTCGTCGGCGATCTCGTCGAGCGTGCGCTTCACCCCGGACCGGGTCGGGTACTCGACCTGGAGGTCGTCGCCGAAGAACGCGGCGTAGTCGCGCAGCGCGCTGATCAGCAGGAAGTTCGTCGGCATCCAGATCGGGCCGCGCCAGTTGGAGTTGCCGCCGAACAGGCCGCTGGTCGACTCGGCCGGTTCGTAGCCGACGCTGAACTCCTGCCCGCCGAGCGTGACGGTGAACGGCTTGTCCAGGTGGGCCCGGGACAGCGTGCGCAGGCCGTACTCGGAGAGGAACTCGTCGGTGTCGAGCATCCGGGCCAGCAGCCGTACCACCTGGTCCGGTGCGACCATCGACAGCAGGCGCTGCTGGCGGCCGTCCGGCCCGAGCCGGCGGGCGCCGATCACCTCCGCGTACTCGGGGCGGTTGGTGAGGAACCAGCGCAGCCGCGCGCCCAGCTCGGGCAGGCGGCGCATGGTCCGGGCGGTCAGCCGGGTGACCGCTGCGAGCGGCAGCAGCCCGACCACCGAGCGGACCTTCAGCGGCACCTTCGTGCCGTCGGCCAGCCGCAGCACGTCGTAGAAGAACGCGTCCTCGGCGTCCCAGAGCCCCTGGTGGTACGCCGCCGCGGCGATGTACGCGAAGTGCTCGAAGAACTTGGTGGCGGTGTCCACGTACGCGCGGTCGTGCTCGGCCAGCACGATCGCCATGTCGAGCAGGTTGAGCGCGTACATGGCCATCCAGCCGGTGCCGTCGGACTGCTCCAGCGTCCCGGCGACCGGCAGCGCGGCCGAGCGGTCGAACGGGCCGACGTTGTCCAGCCCGAGGAAGCCGCCCTCGAAGACGTTGTTGCCGCCGGTGTCCTTGCGGTTGACCCACCAGGTGAAGTTGAGCAGCAGCTTGTGCATGACCCGGGCCAGGAACTCGTGGTCGCGGGAACCGTCGATCTCGAAAACCTTCAGCGCCGCCCAGGCGTGCACCGGCGGGTTCACGTCCCCGAACGCCCACTCGTACGCCGGGATCTGCCCGTTGGGGTGCAGGTACCACTCGCGCAGCAGCAGCAGGATCTGCTCCTTGGCGAAGCCCGGGTCGACCCGGGCGATGGTGACGCAGTGGAAGGCCAGGTCCCAGGCCGCGTACCAGGGGTATTCCCACGGGTCCGGCATGGAGATCACGTCGAAGCTGTTCATGTGCCACCAGGCGCTGTTGCGCCCGTGCCGGCGGCCCGCCGGCGGCGGCGCCGAACCGGGGTCGCCGGCCAGCCAGCGCTCCACGTCGAAGTGGTAGAACTGCTTGCCCCACATCAGCCCGGCGATGGCCTGGCGCGCGACCAGGGCCTCGTCGGCGGTGGCGGCGGCCGGGATGACGCTGTCGAAGAACCGGTTCGCCTCGGCCCGGCGCGCCCACAGCACGGTGTCGAACCCGTCGCCCAGGTCGGCCGGGGCCGGTGGCGCGGCGGCCGGCGGCGGCGCGGTACGGGTCAGCCGCAGCCGGATCTGCCGCTGCTCACCGGCCGGTACGTCCAGCACGTAGTGCAGCGCGCCCTTGGTGCCGGTGCGGTCCGGGTTGACGGTGGCCGCGCCGGCCACGACGTGGTCGTTGATGCCGTCCTTCGGGTACGCGGACCGCCCGGGCAGCCCCCACAGCCGCTCGGCGTTGGTCTCGTTGTCGCACAGCAGCGGCACCGGGTCGCCGTCGCCCTCCAGCAGGACCTGGCCGAGCACCCAGTGGTCACCGACGAGCCGGGCGCCCGCCCGCTCCCCGGCCGCCTCGCCGACCAGCTTCGGCATCCGGTCGGTGCCGGGCAGGCCCCACGCCCAGGTGTTGCGGAACCAGAGCGTGGGCAGCACGTGCAGGGTGGCGTCCTCGTCGCCCCGGTTCGCCACGGTGACCAGCACGCACATGTCAGTCGGGGACGCCTTGGCGTAGTCGACTGTCACCGCCCAGTACCTGTCGTCGTCGAAGATGCCGGTGTCGACCAGCTCGTACTCGGTGTCGTCCCGGCCGCGCAGCGCGTTCACCGCGACCAGCTCGTCGTACGGGAACGCGGCCTGCGGGTAGTGGTAGCGCCAGCGCATGAAGGAGTGCGTCGGGGTGCTGTCGAGGTACCACCAGTACTCCTTGACGTCCTCGCCGTGGTTGCCGCCGTCGCCGCCGAGGCCGAACATCCGCTCCTTGAGGATCGGGTCGCGCCCGTTCCACAGCGCGAGCGCGAAGCAGAACGTCTGCCGGTCGTCGCAGACGCCCGCCATGCCGTCCTCGTTCCACCGGTACGCTCGGGACCGCGCGTGGTCGTGGGGGAAGTAGTCCCACGCCGTGCCGTGCTCGCTGTAGTCCTCCCGTACCGTCCCCCACGCCCGCTCGGACAGATAGGGGCCCCATGCGCGCCAGTCCTGCTCCCCGGCGTCGGCCTGGGCGAGCCGGTGCCGCTCGGGGTCGGGGGACGCGGAGGTCGACCGGTCGGTGATCACTGGCACATCTTCGACGCCGCCGGGGTACTTCTCCACAGCGGCCATTGTCGCCGTGGCATGTCACACCTCGCTGCCGGTGGAGGAAAGTTGATCGACATCCGTTTCGGGCCGCGGGTCTGCGGCGAGCTGTCCGCCGCCGCCACGCGGGAATGGCTGGTCACGGACGGGCGCGGCGGGTACGCCATGGGCACCGTCGCCGGGCTGCGCACCCGCCGGTACCACGGGCTGCTCGTGGTGGCCGCTGACACGCCCGCGTCCCGCAAGGTGGGACTCGTGAGCCTCGACCCGGCGGTGACGCTGCCCTCGGGGCGGCAGGTCCGCCTCGGCGCGCACGAGTGGTCCTCCGGCGTGGTCGACCCGCGCGGCTTCGAGCTGCTGGAGCACTTCGACCTGGCCGACGGGGTGCCGCGCTGGCGGTGGCGCATCGGCGACGTGGTGATCGAACGGGAGATCGCCATGACGTACGGCCGCTCCTGCGTGGCGGTGGTGCACCGGCTGATCTCCGGCGGCCCGGTGCGGCTGGACCTCTCGGCGGCCTGCACCTGGCGCGACGCGCACGGCGAGCGGCGCGCCGACGGCCCGGCGCCCCGGCTGGAACCGGCGGCCGGCGGCGCGGTGGTCGACGGCGCGTACCGCCTGGCCGGGCCGGACTGGACCCCGGAGGGCCAGTGGTGGCACGGGGTGCGTCACCGCGTGGAGGCCGAGCGCGGCCTGCACCCGGACGAGGACCTCTGGTACGCGGGCCGGTTCACCGGCGCGCTCGACGAGCCCGGCGCGACCCTGTCGGTGCTGGCCTGGGCGGACGACCTGGCCGAGGAGCCGCCACCGGCGACCGCCGTGGTCGAGGCGGCCCGGCGGCGCAGCCGGGCCGTGGTGGCCGCGGCGAAACCCGCCGACGCGGTCGAGGCGACGCTCGCGCTGGCCGCCGACGCCTTCGTGGTACGGACCGCCACCGGCCCGGACGTGGTCGCCGGCTACCCCTGGTTCGGGGCCTGGTCGCGGGACACGATGATCTCCTACGAGGGCCTGTTCCTGTGCACGAACCGGGCCGACGAGGGCCGGGACCTGCTGCGGGCGTACGCGGCCACGCTGAACGAGGGCATGCTGGCGAACACGGCCGACACCGGCCGGGTCGAGTACAACACCGTCGACGCCACGCTGTGGTTCCTGCACGCGGTCCACCGGCACGTCACGGTCACCGGCGACACCGACCTGGGCGACGAGCTGCTGCCCGCGCTGCACGGCGTGGTCGAGGCGCACGTGGCGGGCACCCGGTACGGCATCGGCGTCGACCCGGCCGACGGGCTGCTGGCCCAGGGCGGCCCGCCGGACGTGGCGCTCACCTGGATGGACGCCCGGGTGTACGGGGTGCCGGTGACCCCGCGTACCGGCAAGCCGGTCGAGGTCAACGCGCTGTGGGTCAACGGGCTGGCCGGGCTCGCCGAGCTGACCGAGCTGGCCGGACGCGACGCCACCGCGCTGCACGACCTGCACCGCCGGGCCACCGCCGCGTTCCGGGAGCGGTTCCCCGCCCCGGCCGGCTGGCTCCACGACGTGGTCGACGCGCCGGCGCCCGCGTACCCGCTGGGCGGGGCCACGCACCACGACGACGACCTGCTGCGCCCCAACCAGCTGCTCGCCTGGTCCCTGCCGCACGGCCCGCTGGAGCCGGACGAGGCCGCACTGCGCCGGATCACCGAGGCGCTGTTCACCCCGCTCGGCCCGCGCAGCCTCGCCCCGGACTCCCCCGGCTTCACCGGGCGGCACCGGGGCGGACCCGCCGAGCGGGACTCCGCGTACCACCAGGGCACGGTCTGGCCGTGGCTGACCGGGCCGCTGCTCGACGCGTACCGGCGGGCCGGGCTGCCCACCGACGACCTGCTGGTGGGGCTGGTGGGCCACCTCGCCGAGGACGGCCTGGGCTCGGTGAGCGAGACCGCCGAGGGCGCGGCACCGCACGCGGCCACCGGATGCCCGTTCCAGGCGTGGTCGGTGGCCGAACTGCTGCGCGCGCGGCGGATGCGCCGGTAACGCGTTACAGACCGGCAACCGGCGCGTCGCCGCCGGTTATCGACCCCTGGGCAGGATGGGCGGCGACCCCACCGGACACCGGCGACGCCGCCTGAGGTGGGGACGCCACAACTCAAAGGGGGCCGCGTGTCAGCTGACGCCGAAGTGATCGACATCCAGCCCGCCCGGCGCATGCGGGTGCTGCTGCTCTCCTGGGAGTACCCGCCGGTGCTCGTCGGTGGCCTCGGCCGCCACGTCCACGCGCTCTCCGTGGCACTCGCCGCCGCCGGGCACGAGGTCACGGTCGTCACCCGCCACGCCGAGGGCGCCCCGCTGGAGGAGTACGCCGACGGCGTCCGCATCGTCCGCGCCGCCGAGGACCCCGTCACGTTCCCCCTCGCCACCGGCTCGCTGCTGGCCTGGACCATGGCCTTCAACCACACCCTCACCCGAGCCGCGCTACGCGCCACCGAATCCGGCACCTACGACGTCGTCCACGCCCACGACTGGCTCGTCGCGCACACCGCGATGACGCTGGCCGAGCACCTGGACGTACCGCTGGTCACCACCATCCACGCCACCGAAGCCGGCCGGCACCAGGGCTGGCTGCCCGAGGAGATGAACCGCACCATCCACGGCGTCGAGCACTGGCTGAGCAACGCCTCCGGCCGGGTGATCGCCTGCTCCGGGTACATGCGTGACCAGGTGGCCCGGCTGTTCGGCGTACCGTCCGGGCGCATCGACGTGGTCGCCAACGGCGTCGACGACCGGGCCTGGCGGGCGCGACCGCACGCGGTCGCCTCCGCCCGGGCCCGCTTCGCCGCGGGCGGGCCGCTCGTCGGGTACGCCGGCCGGCTGGTCTACGAGAAGGGCGTGCAGCACCTGGTGCACGCCGTGCCGCACCTGGCGAAGCGGCACCCCCGGCTGCGGGTGGTGATCGCCGGGGACGGGCCGTACAAGGACGAGCTGGTCGACCAGGCGCGGCGGCTGCACCTCGGGGACACGGTCCGGTTCGCCGGCTTCATGGACGCCACCCAGCTGCCCGCGGTGCTCGCCGCCACCGACGCCACGGTGATCCCCAGCCTCTACGAGCCGTTCGGCATGATCGCGCTGGAGGCTGCGGCCGCCGGAGCACCGCTGGCGGTGGCGCGTACCGGCGGGCTGGCCGAGATCGTCGAGCCCGGGGTGACCGGGGTGACGTTCCCGCACGGCGATCCGGACGCGCTGGCCGGCGCCGTCGACCGGCTGCTCGGCGACGAGGTCTTCGCCCGGCGGGTGGCGCGCAAGGCCCGGACCATGGTCAGCCGGCGGTACACCTGGTCCGCGATCGCCGCCCGGACCGCCGGCAGCTACGCCGCCGCCCGCCGCGACCACGACGCGTTCCAGGCCCGCCGGGCCACCACCCTGCTGGCCGGCGGCCGGTCCCCGATCGCCGTCCCGGAGGGCAACCTGCTCGCCGGAGCGGCAAGTTGAGCGCATGACGCACTGACATGCGATAGGTACCGTCCGATCCGTTGGCTATTGTGGACCACTGACCAGCGGTGAGGAGTGCGGTGCGGGAGGTAGTGATCGCGGGGCGGTACCGCCTGCTCGAACTGGTCGGCCGCGGCGGGATGGGCCAGGTCTGGCGGGCACGCGACGAGGAGCTGCAGCGCGAGGTCGCGGTGAAGCAGGTCGTGCCGCCGAACTGGCTCGCCGAGAACGAGCGGGACGAGCTGCGCGCCCGCACGCTGCGCGAGGCGCGTACGTCCGCGCGCCTCAACCACCCCAACGTGGTGCGGGTCTACGACGTGGTCCGGGTCCAGGGCGAACCCTGGCTGATCATGGAGTATGTCCCGTCCCGCTCGCTCCAGGAGATCATCGAGAGCGACGGGCCGCTGCCGCCCGGACGGGCCGCCGAGATCGGCCTGTCGGTGCTCGCCGCGCTGCGCGCCGCGCACGACGCCGGGGTGCTGCACCGGGACGTGAAGCCCGCCAACGTGCTGCTGGCCCGGGACGGGCGGGTGCTGCTCACCGACTTCGGGCTGGCCGTGTTCGAGGGCGGCGACGGCGCGATGACCCGGCCCGGCCTGGTCCTCGGCTCCCCCCAGTACGTGGCCCCGGAGCGGGCCGCCGAGGGCGTGTCGAGCGTCGAGGCGGACATGTGGTCGCTGGGCGCCACGCTGCACGCCGCGGTGGAGGGCCGCTCGCCGTACGCCCGCAGCACCGCGATGGCCACGCTCGCCGCGCTCGCCACCCGGCCGCCCGACCCGGCCCCGCACGCCGGCCCGCTGATGCCGGTGCTGTCCGGGCTGCTGCGGCGCGATCCGCGTACCCGGCTCGGTCACCGCGAGACGGCCCGCCTGCTCGGCGTCGCAGCGGTGTCGGAGGTCGACGCGGAGGCCGCCGGCTCCGCGGGCCGCGCCCCCGCCGGGTCGTCCGAGCGGCCGGCCGCCGGCCGCGACACCGACGTTCCGGCGGGTGACGAGCCCGCGTCACCGGGGAACCCGGCGGCTCCGGGCGGCATCTACCCGGACCTGATGCCGCCGGCCGCCGCCGCCCGCGCGTGGAGCCGGGCGGCCAAGCGCAGCGAATGGGCCCCGCCCGCCGAGGGCGACCGCGCGCCACCGTCCGGGGACGCGGCCGGCGCCGCCGACCCGGCCGGCCCTTCCGGTACGGCCGACCGCGCTGTCCCGGCCACCCGCGCGGACGCGGGGAGCCCGTCGTCCCCGGCCGGCCGTTCGGGGGCAGCCGGGCGCGTGGACGCAGAGGTTCCCTCGTCCCCGCCCGGCCGGCCGGACGCGAACCGCCGTCCGGACGCGAACAGCGGCTCGGGTGCGGTCGAAGGGTCAGGTGCGGGCGGCGGCTCGGGCGCTGTCGGCGGTTCGGGTGTGGTCGGTCGCTCGGCTGCGGTCGGCCGGGCGGCGCCACCGGATCGCGCCCGGGCCGGTGACCCGGAGCGGAACGGCGCCGGTGACCCGGAGCGAGGCCGCACAGGTGAGCCGGAGCAGGGCGCCTCGGACACGACCCCGGAGCGGCCCCGGAGCGCACCGGCCCGCCCGGGTCCGATCAGCCTCGGTCCGACGGTCCTCACCAGCTTCGTCGACCCGGGCAGCCCGGCCGGCCCGAAGTCGGCGCCCCGCGCCGATGCCCTCAGTCCGGTGCACATCGTCGGCCCCGGCGCCGCGCCGGTCACCAAGCCTCCCCCGGTCGCCCACAGCGGGCCGATCGACAGCGGCGCGGTGCATCCCGCCCCGCCCCGGCCCGCCGGGGTCCCCAGGCCCGCCGATCCCCCGCTGACCTCGCGTGACGGGAACCCGCTGCACCGCTGGGGACTGGTGCTGGGCGCCGTGCTGCTGGCCGTGGCGACGGGTGTGGGCACCGCGCTGGCGATCACCGGCGGCCGCGGCGAGACGCCGCTGGCGGGCAGTTCCACCGAGGCCGTCGTCCGCCCCTGGGACCGCCCGCCCGGGCCGGGCGCGCCGCCTCCGCCGTTCCCCTGCGTCCGGCCCGACGTGGCCGGCACGCCGGTCCGCAAGGGGCCGCCCCCGGACGACCCGCCGGTGACCGTTCCGGCCGGCTGGGTCTGGCCCGCCGACACCGGCGGCTTCCGCATCGCCCTGCCCGCCGGCTGGCTGCAACTGCGCTCCGGCGACACCACCTGCTTCCAGGACCCGGCCACTCGGCGCATCCTGGGCGTCGAGCCGTACCCGGGCGGCGATCCGGTGGGCCGGCTGAAGTCGTCCGAGCGGGATCTGACCTCGGCCGGCCGGCTGCCGGAGTACCTGCGGGTCCGGCTGGAGTCCGACGGCCCGGGCGCGGCGTGGGAGTGCCTCTGGACCGCGCCGTACGGGGAACGGATGCACGCGATGCGCGTCCTGCCCGGCGGACGGGCCGGCTGGACGCTCGGCTGGACGACGTCCGACGCCGACTGGCGCGCCGCCTCGAAGCAGTTCGCCGTCATCCGCGCGAGCCTCGGCACGGTCAAGCCCACCCGTACGGCGGGCTGAGGCGGCGCCCGCGGCACCCCTTCCCCAGTGGACCGTCCGGCTGATGCCCCGCTGTCGCACGGGCTGACTACAGTGGCGTAGCTTTTGTGGATCAAGATCTTCGGGAAGGGCGAGCCGAGATGATGGGACCGTCCCACGCGCTCTCGGGCGCGGCGGTGTGGCTGACCGGCTCCTGGGCGATGGCCCAGTTCGCGGACTACCACCAGACACCGCTGGCGCTGGCGGTGGGCACAGCGGTCTGCGCCGGAGGGGCGCTCTTCCCCGACCTCGACCTGTCCGGGAAGGTCACCCGCAACCAGGGCGGCGCCACGGTGGCCCGCACGTTCGGTGTGGTCAGCCTCTTCGTCGCCGAGGTGATGGAGAAGATCTCGCTCGGCGTCTACTACGCCACCAAGCTCAGCAAGGATCCGCGCCGCAACAACGGGCACCGCACGCTGACCCACACCATCCCGTTCACGGTGCTCGTCGGCTGGGGCACCACCGCGCTGTGCGCCCACTACGGCAAGTGGGCGGTGGTCGGCATCCTCTTCTTCATGATCGGCCTGGCGCTGCGCGGGCTCTTCGACAAGTGGGCCGAGCGCGCCGGCTGGGTGGTGGTGACGCTGGTGTCCGCCGCCGCGGCCTGGTTCACGTTCGCCAACCTGCCCGGCGACCGGGGCTATCCGATGATCGGGCTCGCGGTCGGGGTGGGCTGTTTCGTGCACATCCTGGGCGACATGATCACCCGGGCCGGGGTGCCGATCCTCTGGCCCATCCCGATCAAACGCCGGATGTGGACGATGGTCGGCCTGCCCAACAAGATCGCCCTGCGTACCGGCAGCAAGGCCGAGACGGTGGTGCTGCGCACCGCGATGACGATCCTGTCCGTGCTGGCCGCGGTGGGTCTGGTCGCCCCTTCGGTGCTGCAGCGTTTCGACATCCAGGTGTAGGTCAGCCCGCAGCACGACCGCGACGAGGCCGGCGAACGCGAGCGCCGGCCCGGCCCCGCGCCGGCCCGGCCCCGCGTCGGCCCGCGGCCTCACCGAGCGCGACCGCCGGGGCGAACAGCGGCGGCAGCGCGGCCACGCCGAGCAACGCCGCGATCAGCACCAGCAGCGGGCCGGCCAGCGGGCCGCCCGGGTCGGCGCCGGTGACCAGCGCGTACGCCAGCAGCCCGAGGTAGCCGGCGACCGCCTCCGCGACGACGACGAGCCACGCCGCCGCGGCTCCCACGAGATGACGAGCGACAGTGGTGCCCACGTTGTCCCCTCCCCGTTGGCGCCCGCACCCACCTCAGCGTGGTGCCAGCAGGCAGAACTCGGTGCCGTCGGGGTCGGCCAGCACCACGTCGTCGGGCGCGTGCCGGCCCGTACCGACCCGGGTCGCGCCGAGTGCGAGCAGCCGGTCGATCTCCGCGTCCCGGTCACCGGTGGCGATCAGGTCCAGGTGTACGCGGTCCCGGTCGCCGCGGTCCATCAGCGGCGGACCGCTCCAGGTGACCTTCGCGCCTCCGCGCGGCGACTGGATCGCGGTCTCCTCGTCCTGGTCCCAGACCAGCGGCCAGCCCAGCGCCTCGCACCAGAAGAGGCCGGCGGCCCGCGTGCCGTCGCAGTTGACCGCGCCAACCGGGCCGCAGCCGGCGAGGAAGGTGTTGCCCGCCCCGATGACGCAGAGCTCGTTGCCCTCGGGGTCGGCGAGCACCACATGGTCGTCGTCCGGGCCCTGGCCGATGTCGATGTGCCGCCCGCCCAGCGCCAGCGCGCGGTCGACCGTCTCCTGCTGTGCCTGCGGCGACGCGCTGGTCAGGTCGAAGTGCACGCGGTTCTGCACGGTCTTCGGCGCATCGCTGGGCAGGAACCGGATGCGGAAGTCGCTGTGGGCGTCCGGGCCCAGCGCCACGCCCTCGCGCGGGTCGTCGAGGATCTCCCGGCCGAGCACCCCGGACCAGAACCGCGCGAGCCGCCGCGGGTCGCCCGCGTCGAGGCTGACCGCGTACAGGTGAACCGCCATCTGCCCGTCTCCGATCCGCCGCCGTCGTCGGCGGCAAGCCGGAGCCTAGGCCGGACAGGTCCGGCCGCGCAGCCGGATTTCGGGCCGTCAGGCGCCGACGCGCTGCTCGGGAATGGACAGGCCGTAGAGCGCCATCAGCTCCGGGCTGTCGATCCGGCTGCCGTCGGCCACCGAGTCGCATGCGATGTCGACGATCTGGTCCTTGTGCGCCAGCAGGTACGGCCGCGCCCCGACGTCGGCGCTGGCGAGCGTGGCGATGCCGGACCAGTGCCGGCGGCCGAACAGCATCGGGTAGCCGCGCAGCCCGTCATAGGTGGCGCAGACCAGCACGTCCGGGTACGGCAGGGCGGTTACCCGGCGAACCGCGGCCGTGGTGAGGCCGGGCATGTCCACCGGCACCACGACCACCGCTTCGATGTCGTCGTCGGTGAGCGCGGCGAGCCCGGCCCGGATCGAGGAGCCCACACCGGTGCCCCAGGCGCGGTTGACCACGACAGTGGCGCCGCTGAGGTCGGTGGTCTGCCGCACCTGCTCGGCCGCCGCGCCCAGGACGACCACGACCTGTGCGCAGCCCGCCTCGGCCATCGTGTCGATCATCTGGCTGACCAGGGGCTTCTCGCCCTGGTGCAGCAGCGCTTCGGGTCCGCCGATGCGGCGGCCGCCACCGGCGGCGATGATCATTGCAGCGATCCGGTTCAGCGGTGCCCCCTCGATCAGGGGACGGACCGGGCACAGCCGCCCGGTGCGTCCCGTCGTACGCACACCGGATCCAACGAGCGCGGCCGGGGGCGGGTAGCGGGGCAAAACGGAAAATTGCGTGACTATGCCGCGTCCGCGTAGCAGTCGACAGTGGACAGGTCGAGCGGGAATCGGACCGGGGTCTCGCCGAACAGCAGCCGGGTGGCCCGCGCACCGGCGGCGGTGACCGCCTCGGCGACCGCCGCCGCCTGCCCGGCCGGACAGTGCACCACCACCTCGTCGTGCTGGAAGAACACCAGCTCCGCCTCCGCGCCGGCCAACTCGGTGCGGAGCGTGGCCAGCAGCGTGGAGGCCCACTCGGCGGCGGTGGCCTGGATGACGAAGTTGCGGGTGAAGCGCCCGCGTGAGCGCGCCGCCCGGGCCGACGGGCTGTGCGGGTCGGCCTCGCCGTCGGGCAGCGCCTCCTCCCCCTCGGCGAACCCCGCCGACCCCGGCGGGCAGGTGCGGCCCAGCCAGGAGCGGACCAGCCCGCCCGCCTCACCGGTGCGGGCCGCCGCCTCGACGTAGCCGAACGCGGTCGGATAGTTCTTCCGCAACACCGCCAGGGCCGGCACGGCCGCCCCGCCGGTCTGCCCGTACATCGCCCCGAGCAGGGCCACCTTGGCCTTCGCCCGGTCACCGGCGAACGCGTCCCGGGCCAGCGCGGCGTAGAGGTCGCCGGCGCCGCCCGCCGCGGCCAGCCGCTCGTCGCCCGAGACCGCCGCGAGCACGCGCGGTTCGAGTTGGCCCGCGTCGGCCACCACGAACGTCCAGCCCGGGTCCGCCACCACTGCCTGCCGGATCACCTTCGGGATCTGCAACGCCCCACCGCCCCGGGTCGCCCACCGGCCGGAGACCACACCGCCGGGCACGTACTCCGGGTGGAACCGGCCGCCGGACACCCAGGCGTCGCGCCAGGCCCAGCCGTGCGCCGTCCAGATCCGGTACAGCTCCTTGTATTCGAGGACCAGCGGCGCCGCCGGATGCTCCACCCCGCGCAGCACCCAGGCCCGCGTGTTCGGCAGCTCCACGCCCGCCCGGGCGAACGCCCGCAACAGCTCCGCCGGCGAGTCGGCGTGCACCTGGCGTACGCCGAACGCATCAGCGATCCGCGCCTGCAACTCGGCCAGCCGGCGCGGCGGCCCGCCGACCGGTGACGCCTCACCGAGCAGGTCGGCGAGGATCGCGCCGTGCACGTCGGCGCGCCAGGGCAGACCGGCCGCGCCCATCTCGGCGGCCACCAGCGCGCCCGCCGACTCGGCGGCCACCAGCAGCCGGAACCGGCCGGGGTGGGTGGTCGCGGCGATCCGGGCGAGCTGGTCGGCGTACACCCGGGTCAACGCCGTGATGCCCGGACCGGGCGGGCCCGACGGCGGCTCGAAGAGCGCGGCCTGGGCGTGGCCGGGCGGCTCGGGCGGGCGGGGCGCCGGGTCCGGCGGGACCGGCGCGCCGGTCAGCCGGGCCCAGGCGGCGGGCAGCGCGCGGGGCTCACCCCAGCGGCCCGCGTGCCCGAGCAGCAGGGCCTCGGTCAGCTCGACGTCGTGGCAGCGGTCGAGCCGCACCCCGGCGCGCAGCAGCGCCGGGTAGACGCCGGCCCAGGCGGCCCAGAGCCAGCGGGGGTGCCCGGCGGCCTCTCGCGCGGCCACGGCGGCGGCCAGGTCGGCCACCTCCTCGGCCGGGCCGGCCTGGGTGCCGTCGGCGTGCAGCGGTTGCAGCACGCCGCCGCCCCGCTCGTCCGCCACCACTGCCACCAGCACGGACGCGATTCTGCCCGGTGCCACCGACAGCGCGGGGCCCCGGCTCGTCGAGCCGGGGCCCGCGCGTTACTTGCCGACGCCGGCGGTGAGGCCGGACTGCACCTGGCGCTGGAAGACGATGTACACGATCAGCACCGGAAGCATCGCCATGGTGACGCCGGCAAAAAGCCCGGACCAGTCGGACTTGTACCCCTGGTTGACCGACAGCTCGATCAGCCCCTGGGCGATCACCTGGTTCTTCGGCTCGCCGGAGACCGACTGCATGAGCAGCGTCGGCAGGTACCACTGGTTCCACTGCCCGAGCACGTTGAAGATGCCGATGCTGATCAGGCCGGGCTTGGCCATGGGCAGCATCACGCTGAAGAACGTGCGGGTGTGCGAGGCCCCGTCGACCTGCGCCGCCTCGGCGATCGAGTCGGGCAGCGTCCGGAAGAACGAGTGCATGAAGAAGATCGTGAACGACAGCGACCAGGACACGTAGACCAGGATCAGCATGAGGTGCTTGTTCGGGCCGAGCAGCGGGAGGCTGACCCCGGTGTTGTAGACGCCCTTGAACAGCGGCACCGCGGCCAGGTAGATCGGCAGCGTCAGCCCGGACAGGAACATCCAGTAGATCAGCCGGTTGCCGCGGAACTCGTAGCGCGCCAGGGCGTACGCGGCCATCGAGCCCAGCAGCATCGTCAGCGTCACGCTGAACACGAGCACGAGCAGCGTGTTCAGGAAGAAGCTGTCGATCCCGGCGGTCCACGCGCGGGCGAAGTTGTCCCACTGCAACGCGTCGGGGATCAGCGACAGCGGCTCGCGGATCACCTCCGAGTCGGTCTTGAGCGCCGACATCACCACCCACAGCAGCGGGTAGACGACCATGATCGCCCAGACCGCGAGGAACAGGTGCGAGAAGCCGTTGAAGATCCGGCCGCCGAAGCCGTTGCCGGCGTCCTTCGGGCGCCGGTCCGCCGGCGGCCGGGAAGGCGGCGCCGTGTCGGACCGGGCCGGGCCGGAGGTGTGGGTCACAGTGCTCATCGTCCAGACCTCCTCAGAACTCGATCCGCTCACGGCGGGTGATCCTCAGCTGGAGCGCGGCCAGCAGGATGGTGAAGATGGCCAGCGCGACGGCGATCGCGCAGGCGTAACCGAACTGGCCCTTCTGGAACGCGTTGAACTGGATCACCGAGGCGAAGATCTCGCTGGCGTGGTTCGGCCCGCCCTGGCTGGGCGTCATGACGAAGACCAGCGCGTACATGTCCAGCGCGATGAAGCCCAGATAGACCCAGGCGACCGAGATGCTGTCCCGCAGCAGCGGCAGCGTCACCTTGAAGAACGTGTGGAACCGGCCCGCGCCGTCGAGAATCGCGGCCTCGTAGATGTCCTTCGGGATCGACTGCATCGCGGCGGAGAACAGCACCATGTAGAAGCCGGCGCCGCTCCACACCGCGATGAACAGCAGCCACCAGAGCACCGCCGGCACGCCGAGGAACGGCTCCGGGTCGGCGGTGAAGGCGATCGGGTTGTCCGCGTCGACCAGCCCGATCTTGATGAGCAGGCCGTTGATCAGGCCCTGCCCGTCGGTGCGGTAGATCTGCTGCCACATGACGGCGATGACCACCAGCGACAGCACCTGCGGGAAGAAGAAGATGACCTTGTAGATCGCGGAGCCGAACACCCCGCGGATGCCGGCCCTGTCCTCGCGTCCGCCCACGTTGAGCAGGAACGCGAGGAACAGGGCCAGCGCGATCGTGAACAGCGGCACGGTGACCAGGAAGAACACGTTGTGCCAGAACGCCTTCCGGATCAGCTCGTCGGAGAACAGCCGGACGTAGTTGTCCAGCCCGACGAAGCGCTGAGAATCGGAGTACCCACCCCAGTCGGTGAGCGAGTACCCCGCCGCCTGGGCGAACGGCCACACCACGTAGAACAGGTACAGCGCGACGGGCAGGGCCAGGAAACCCGTGACGAAACGCGCGACTCCGTGCCGCATTGGACTCACTTCCTCGCGGTGATCAGGCGGTGCGGGTCTGCTTCTTGATCGACGAGTCCTTGGCGACCTTGTCGGCGGCCGCCTGCATCTTGTCGACGAACTGCTGCGCGGTCAGGCGGCCGGCCATCAGCTCCTCGGAGAGGTTCTGGCTCTCCTTGTCCAGGTCGGCATAGAAGTCCGGGAACTTCACTGAGATCAGGTCCGAGCTGCCGCTCTTCATCAGCGAGTTCGCCGACGCCAGCGCGGTGTCCTGGACGTTGTCGCCGGAGCCCTTGGTGGAGGCCAGCGACTTGGTCAGCTCGGCGAACTTCGCCGAGCCGGCCTTGGAGAGGATGGCCCGCAGGAACTCCTTCGCGGCCTCCTTGTTCGGCGCCTTGCTCGGCACCACGAAGCCCTCGCCGGAGGAGGCGAAGACGTCCTTGGCGGCCTTGTCCCCGCTCTTGCTCCAGTAGTCGGAGATGGTCATCTCGAAGCCCGGCGGGATGGTCGCGGCCATCTCGTTCTTCAGCCAGGTGCCGACCTGGATGAAGGCCGCCTTGCCGTCCAGGAACGCCTGCTGCGACTGGGTGTGGTCGAGCTTGCCCGGCAGCAGCAGCTTGTCCTTGACGAGCTTCTCCCACGGCTCCAGCGCCGCGACGATGCCGTCGGCCTTCCAGGCGCCGTCCTTCAGGTTGTCGATGTCGACGACTGCCTGCTTGCCGACCGCCTTCCAGATGCTGGCGAACAGCGCCCAGCGCGGGTAGTAGCCGTGGACCGCGTCGTGCACGTACGGCGCCATGCCCTTGGCCTTGATCTTCGGCGCGAGCGCGAAGAACTCGTCCCAGGTGGTCGGCGCGGTCCATCCCTCCTTCTTGAACAGGGCGGCGTTGTACCAGTTGCCCCAGACCGTGTACGCGACGTTGACCACGTAGAACTTGCCGTTCTGCGTACCGTCGGCGACGGTGCCCGGCAGCAGGCTGTCGGCGACAGTCCCCTCGCTGTCCCAGGCCGGCGCGGTGAGCAGGTCGTCGAGCGGCTCGATGGCGCCCTCGTTGATGAGCGTGCTGCGGTCCATCATGTCGGCGCCCGAGTTCATCACCAGGTCGCTCGGCTGCGTCGCCATCTTCGGCTGCTCTTCGGTCTTGATCTTCTGGGTCGAAGACATGTTGACCGTGACGTTCGCGTGCTTGGCGTTGAAGATGACCTTGTCTTCCTTGGCCCACTGGTCGCCCAGGCCACCGTTGAAGACCACCACCTTGACCGCGCTGCCGTCCTTGACGCCGAACGGGTTGTCCTTGCTCTTGGCCGCGCCGCCGCCGTCGGACTTGCTCGGCTCGCTGCCGGCGCAGGCGCTCAGCAGACCGGCCGCCGGTACGGCCAGCAGACCGGCCGCCGCGGCACGCCGCAGCAGCGTCCGACGGCTGACGTCGCCGAACTTCTCGGGGGAAACCGACATCTTGTCTCTCCTTGTGGTGTCGGGTCAGGCGGTCCGCCGGAGACGCCCGGCGTACCGCGACTCGAGGGCGAGGTTGTGCTCGTCCCCACCGGGGACGTTGGCGGAGAGGTAGACAGGGGGCACCTCTCCGGCCTGGTGGAACCGTCGTACGACCTCGGCGGTCAGCAGCTGCGCCAGCAGCGCCGCGGTGACCGAGGAGACCGCGCAGACCGCGCCGCCGCCCTCGAGCGGCAGCAGTGCGTCGCCGTACGGCGCGCCGTTGTCCAGCACGACGTCGGCAAGGTCGGCGAGCCGGTGCCCGGAGGGGTGCCGAGGAGCTACCCGGGCGGTGTGCTCGACCGAGGTGACAGCGATCAACGGGTGGCCGCCGCGCTTGACCAGCGTCGCCAGCTCGACCACCGAGCCGTTGATGCCGGACTGCGAGGCGACCACGAACACGTCCCCCGGCTGCGGCGCCGCCAGGGCGTAGAGCTGGTGCGCCACGGCCGGGTCGCGTTCCAGCTTCGGGTCGGCGAGCACGTCGCGGGGCGCGTCGCCGTGCAGCACGAGGTCGTGCAGGGAGAGCCGGTTGGTGGGGACCAGACCGCCGGCCCGGGCGACCAGCTCGGCGGCGAACGCCTCCGAGTGGCCGGCGCCGAAGGCCTGGAGGACGCCGCCCGCGCGCAGCCCGGAGGCGATCAGGTCGGCCGCCCGGTCCACCGCCACGGCCTGGCTGTCCACCAGCCGGTCGAGCACCGGGCGGACCGCGTCGGCGTACCGCTGGGCACTGATCATGAGAGGGCCCCCTTCGCGGCCTTGTGCCCGTCGACGGCCTGGGCGGTACGCCGGAAGGCCGCGTGGGCACGGTCGTGGGTGCGCTGCGCCACCGCGATGTAGAGCAGGTCGAGCACGACGAGCTGCGGGTGCCGGGCGGAGAGCGCGTCCGGCCGGAACGTGGTGGCCTGGCTGGCGGTGACCAGCACGATGTCGGCCAGCTCGGCCAGCGGCGAGCGGGGGAAGCCGGTGAGCGCGACGGTGGTGGCGCCGCGGCTGCCGGCCTCGGCGAGCAGCTCGATCGTCTCCCGGGTCTGCCCGGTGTGCGAGATGCCGAGCGCGACGTCCCCGGCGCCCAGCAGCGCGGCGCTGGCCAGTCCCTCGTGCACGTCGCTCCAGGCCCACGCCGCGACGCCGATGCGGTGCAGGCTGAACTGCATCTCCTCACCGACGAGCGCGCTGCCGCTGGCCCCGAAGATGTTCACGCGGTTCGCTCCGGCGATGGCCACCGCCGCCCGTTCCACCTCGGCCAGGTCGAGCAGCGCGGCGGTGTCGTGCATGGCTCGCGTGTCGGCGGCCATGATCTGGTCGAGCACCCGGGACAGCGGGTCGCCGGGCTGGATCTCCCGTCCGATGTCGACGGTCCAGCCGGCCGAGCGGGCCCGCCCGGTCTCGGCGGCGATGCCGAGCCGCAGGTCGGCGTAGCCCTCGAAGCCCATCGCCCGGCAGAACCGGGTGATGGTCGCCGGTGACGTGCCGCTGCGCTCGGCCAGCTCGACGATTGTCGCCCGCGCCGCCGCCTCCGGGTCGCTGAGCACGTGCTCGGCGACCCGGCGCAGCGCCCCGGTCAGCTCCCCCGTACCGGCCCGGACCCTGGCCAGCACCCCGTCGGCGCCCAGCCGGTCGGCCGGACCGGCATCGACCACCGCGGTCGCCGCGGAAGTCTCCACCTCGTGCTCGGCCATCGGCGGAAGCCTTTCGGAAAAGAGTGTTAACTGTTAGTGGTAAAAGTTCTTACTGAAGGCCCCTCCGTGTCAAGAGCGTGGGCGAAGTTTTCAAACTGTTACCTGGCGCACCGCCGCGATCTTGCGCCCGGCGACGCGGCCGACCAGCATGAGGACCATGTCGGACACCGTCGTGGTCGGCCTCGACGTCGGGGGCACCTCCACCCGCGCGACAGCGCTGAGCCTCGACGGCACGCGTCTGGGCACAGGCCGCGCCGGCGGCGGCAACCCCACCAGCCACGGCGCCGAGCGGGCCGCCGCCGAACTGCTCACCGCCCTGCGTGCGGCGCTCGCCGACATCGACCCGCTCCGGGTACGCGCCGGCGTCATCGGCCTCGCCGGCGCCGGCCGCCTCCTGGCCGACCCGCACGGCCGCGACGCGTTCGACCACGCGTGGGCCGAGGCGGGACTGCGCTGCCCGTACGCCGTGCACGGCGACGCCCTGGTCGCCTATGCCTCCGGCACCGCCGCCCCGGACGGCACCGTGCTGGTCGCCGGCACCGGCGCCATCGCCGCCCAGGTACGCGACCTGCGGCTGGACCGCACCGCCGACGGCCACGGCTGGCTGCTCGGCGACGCGGGCTCCGGATTCTGGCTCGGCCGCGAGGCGGTCCGGCGGCTGCTGACCGACCTGGACCGCGCGCAACCCCCCGGTGAGCTGGGACGCCGGGTGCTGGCGGAGCTGACCGGCACGACCGAGGTGGACGATCAGCCGCGCGCCACCGCCGGCGCCGTGGTGCAGGCGGTGACCCGGCGGCCACCGGTGGAACTGGCCCGCCTCGCGCCGGTCGTGGTGTCGTCGGCCCGCGACGAGGAACCGACGGCGGTCGCGCTGATCGCCGAGGCCGCGGCCCTGCTGGCGGAGAGCGTCTCCCGCATCCGCCCGCCCGGTGCCACCGACCCGGTGGTGCTCGGCGGCGGGCTGCTCACCGGCGACACCCCGCTGGCCGGCCCGGTACGCGCGGAACTGGCCGAACGGTGGCCGGGCGCACCGCTGCACAGCGCCGGGGACGGGGCGGCTGCCGCTGCCTGGCTGGCTGCCCGCGACCTGCCCGAGGTGACCGACCCGGCGGCACTGCACACCCGCCTGGTGTCCTCACCCACCTGACCCACCCGCCGCGCCGCCCTGCGCCGTGCGGTAGCGCTCGGGTGGAACGCCATGGGTGTCACAACGTCGGTTTGACACCCATGACGTTCCACCCGCCGTTTCCGGCAGACGTTCGCGTGCGCAGGGCTCCCGGGCCGATCAGTATCGGTCTTGGGGGTTCGGCTGATTCGGGTGCCAGCCCTGCGGAGCGGGCTGGCCCAGGTGGGCCTGCGGCGCGGGGCCGTACTGCGCGGGCTGACCCGGGTGGCCCTGGGGCGCGCTGCCCTGAGCCGGCTGAGTCGGGTGCCAGCCCTGCGGAGCGGGCTGAGCCGGGTACCCCTGCGGCGCGGCGCCGTACGGGGCGGGCTGACCCGGGGCGGGCGGGTACGCCGGACCGGGCTGACCGTGCCCCGCACCCGGGTACATGCCCTGCTGCTGCCCGCCCGGGTACTGCTGCGCGCCCGCGAACTGCGGCGCGGCGGCCTGCTCGCGGGCCTCCTTGCGTGCCTTCACGGCGCGCACGATCAACAGGATCGGCAGCACGAAGACGTAGAAGAAGATCCGGTAGCTGTCGCCGTCGAAGAGGAAGAGCAGGTAGAAGCCGTACCCGAAGAAGGCCAGGCCGATGACCACGTTGAGGATCCGGGAGCCCTTGCCCTGTTCCTTGACGGCTATGCCCACCGCGATCATCGCGATGCCGCCGAGCAGCAGCAACAGCGTGTAGAGGAGGAAGAACATGAGATTCCTGTCGATAGATGAGCGTGCCGGCCCACCCTAGGTCAGCTCGATCTTCCCCACTGCCCCGTTGCCTGTGGCAACCACCTCACTTGAGCTGCCCGGCGGTCAGTCCGGACTGGACCTGACGCTGGAACGCCACGTACACCACGAGCACCGGCAGCACCGCGATGGTCAGGCCGGCGAACAACTGGGCGTAGTCACCGGCGTAGCCCTGGCTCACCGCGAGCGAACTCAGCCCCTGGGCGAGCATCCGGTCCTGCCCGTCGCCGGGCATCAGCACCTGCGGCAGCAGGAACTGGTTCCAGTGGCTCAGGAAGTTGAAGATCCCGACACTGATCAGTCCCGGTCTCGCCATCGGCAGCATCACCCGGAAGAACAGCCGGAAGTGCCCGCAGCCGTCGATCAGCGCGGCCTCCGCGACCGAGGTCGGCAGCGTCCGGAAGAACGCGGTCAGGAAGAACACCGTGAACGGCAGCGAGTACGCCGTGTAGACCAGGATCAGGCCCGGCCAGGTGCCGAGCAGGCCGACGCTGCGGACCACGAAGAACAGCGGCACCAGGGCCAGGAAGACCGGGAACATCATGCCGCCGACGAACAGGTAGTAGACCACCTGCCGGCCACGGAACTCGTAGCGCGCGAAGACGTACGCGGCGGTGGCGCCGAGCAGCATGGTCAGGCTCAGCGAGCCCGCCACCACGACCAGGCTGTTGAAGAAAAACCGGCCGATGTGGGCGCTGGTCCAGGCGCGCGACCAGTTGTCGAACCGCAGCGCCTCGGGCAGCCCCCACGGCTCGGAGATGATCTCGCCGTTGCTCTTGAGTGAGCTGAGCACCATCCAGGCCAGCGGCAGGACCGTCATGGCCCCCCAGAGCAGCAGGAAGCCGTGCGAGAAGACGTTCGCCACGCCCAGCTCGCGCCGCGGCGGCCGGTCACCCGGGGTGGCCGCGCGGGTCGCCTCGGCGGCCGGGGCGCCGGTGTCCACTGTGGTCACGAGTACTCGATCCGATCACGCCGGGCGGTGCGCAGTGCCAGTACCGCCACCGAGAGGGTCAGGAAGAACATCGCCACACCGATCGCCGAGGCGTACCCGAACTTGTTCTCGCTGCCGAACGACGTGTCGTACATCCGCAGCCCGATCACGTCGGAGGAGAAGTTCGGCCCGCCGTTCGTCATGAGCTGGACCAGGATGAAGCCGTCCAGCGCCGCGATGGCCAGGTAGATCCAGGCGACCTGGATGGTGTCCCAGAGCAGCGGGATGGTGATCTTCCGCAGCATCGTCGTACGGGACGCGCCGTCGAGCAGCACCGCCTCGTAGATGTCGCGCGGAATCGCCTGCATGGCGGCGCCGAAGAGCACCACGTAGAAGCCGACGTTGCTCCACACCATCACCGCCAGCACGCACCAGAACGCGAAGCGCGGGTCGCCGAGCCAGGCCGGGGTGGCCAGCCCGACGGCGCGCAGGGCGCCGTTGAGCAGGCCACTGGTCGGGCTGTAGATCTCCTTCCAGAGCAGCGCGATGATCACCACCGAGAGCACCTGCGGGAAGAAGTAGACGAGCCGGTAGACCGAGGTGCCGCGCACCCCGGTCACCCCGGCCCGGCCCTTGCGTCCGCCCATGGTGAGCATGCTGGCGAAGAACAGGCCCAGCCCGATCGTCACCACCGGCACCACGGCGAGCAGGATCGCGTTGTTCTTCAACGCGTTCCACACGTACCCGTCGTGCAGCAACGTGCGGAAGTTCGCCATGCCGACCGGGTCGGCCTGCGCGGAGTAGCCCATCCAGTCGGTGGTGGAGATCTGAAAGGCCTGGAGGTACGGCGACAGCACGAAGATGCCGTACAGCGCGAGTGGGGGCAGCAGGAACGTGAGGATCAGGGGGAGGCGGCCCTGTCGCATCACGCCGACCGCTTGTACTTCTTGACCGAGCTGTCCTGGGCGATCGAGTCGGCGCCCTTCTGGCACTGGTCGAGGAACTCGGCCGGGGAGATCCGGCCGCTGAAGAACTCGCCGCAGGCCGCGTCGACCAGGTTGCGCTCCAGCTTGCGGTAGTAGTTGTTGTAGACCCAGTTGAAGCCGTTGGACCCGGACGCGTCGAGCGCCTTGACCACGGTGCCGAGCCCGTACGGCAGGTCGATGCCCTCGGTGGCGCCGGCGACCACGGGCAGGCTGGCGACCTTCCGGGTGAAGTCCTGGGCGCCCTTGCGGGAGAGCATGGTCCGGAAGTACTCCAGGCCACCGGCGACGTTGCGCGCCTTCGCCGGCACCATGAACGGCTCGCCCGCGGTGCCGCGGATCGCCTCGTACGGCAGCTTGTCGCCGCTGCCCAGGCTCGGCGTCGGCGCGACGGCCATGTTGAACCCGGGCGGCGTGACGTCCTTCTGCTCGCTCTCCAGCCAGGAGCCGCAGGAGATGAACGCGGCCTTGCCCTGGCACCACGCGGTCTGCGACTGCTTGTGGTCCAGGCCCGGGGAGCCGTCCAGGATGAACTTGTCCTTGACGATCTGGTGCCAGGCGTCGGCGGCGGTCTTCATCGCGTCCGACTTCCAGGCGTTGGGCTCCAGGTTGTCGATCGCCAGCGCGACCGACGGGCCGCCGAGCTTGATCGCGGTGGAGATCAGCGGCCAGCTCATGTAGCGGGGGTGCACACCGGCGTACGTCCAGGGGGCGATGCCCGCGGCCTTGATCCGGCGGCAGAGCGCGATGTGGGCGTCCCAGGTCTTGGCGTCCTCCCAGCCGCGGTCGGCGAACAGCTTGGTGGAGTGCCAGATTCCGTACACCGTGTAGGTGTAGTTGAGCACCAGGAAACGGCCGTCGTAGGAGCCGACCTCGACGGTGCCGGGCAGCAGCGTGTCCTTGACCGTCTTGCCGGGCGTGTCGAGGCTCGGCGCGGCGAGCAGCTCGCCCAGGTCGGCGAGCGCGTTCTGGGAGACCAGGCCGTTGAAGTCGATCTGGCCGGCGCCGGAGTTGTTCACCACGTCCGGCGGGCTGCCGTCGACGAACCGGGGTTGAAGCGTCTTGCTGATCTCCGCGGTGGCCGAGTGCTTGATCTCCGCCTTCGGGTACCGCTCCTTGTACATGGCCTCGTGGGCCTTCGCGTAGTCCTCCCCGAAGCCGCCGTTGAAGATCACTACCTCGAGCGGGGCGTCCTCGGCCACGCCGAGCGGGTTCTGCTCGCTCTTGGTGCCCTTGTACGCGCCCTTGTCGCCCTCGTCGCCGCCACCGGAGGTGGCGCAGCCGGCGAGCAGCCCGGCGGCGGGGGTGGCCAGCAGACCGGCGGCGGCGCTGCGCCGTAGGATCTCACGCCTGTTCATCGCATCTCCTCGGTCCGGGTACGCGCGGTGAGCACCCTGTCGCTTGTCTTCACAAGACGCATTTCCAATGAAGAATTTCTACGACAGTGCGACGGGGACCACAAGACCTCTCGACCGATCCGTTATCCGTACCGGTCGGCGCCGGCTGGCCTAGCCTGACCACATGCGCCGCCTGCGGCAGCTCGCGCAACGCACGCCGCCGGGGCGGGAGCGCTACATCGACCTGCTCCGGGCGCTGGCCATCACCATGGTCGTGCTCGGCCACTGGGGCGTCACCGCCATCGGGTACGACGACGGCCGCCCGGCCGGCCACTCGGCACTGGCGGATCTGCGCTGGGCCTGGCCTCTGACCTGGGTGGCCCAGGTGATGCCGGTGTTCTTCCTGGTCGGCGGCTACGCCAACGCCGCCTCGCTGGCCGCCCGCCGGCGCCGGGGCGGGTCGGCGGCCGGGTGGCTGGTGGACCGCAGCGCCCGGCTGGTCCGCCCGACCACCGTGTTGCTGCTGGTCCTCGCGGCGGGCGCGGCGACCGCGACGCTACGCGGCGCCGACGCGACGCAGGTGCGCGCGGTGGTCTGGTTCGCCACCATCCCGCTGTGGTTCCTGGTCGCCTACGTCGCCGTGGTGGCGCTGACTCCGCCGATGTACGCGCTGCACCGCCGGTTCGGGCTCGCCGTGCCGGTGGCGCTCGTGGTCCTCGTGACACTCGGCGATCTCGGCCGGCTCCTCGGCCCGGCCGCGCTCGCCGACGGCAACTACCTGTTCGGCTGGCTGGCCGTACACCAGCTCGGTTTCGCCTGGTACGACGCCACCCGGGCGGCCAACCGCCGCCCAGGCGACGCGACCGGCGCCGGGGCGACCGCCGGCGACGCGGCCGCTGCCGGAAGCCAGGGCCTGTTGCGCCGCGGGCTGCCGCTGTCCCGGCGGGCGGGCGCGGTCCTGCTCGGCGGTGGGCTGGTCGCGCTGGTGCTGCTCACGGCGGTCGGGCCGTACCCGGTGGCGATGCTCCACGTGCCCGGCGAGCGGCTGGACAACGCGGCGCCGCCGAGCCTGGCGCTGATGGCCGCGGCCGCCGCCCAGCTCGGCCTGATCCTGCTGCTGCGCCGCCCGGCCGGGCGATGGCTGCGCCGGTCCGGCCCGTGGCAGGCGGTACTCGCGGTCAACGCGGTGGTGCTCACCCTCTTCCTCTGGCACCTGACCGCCGCGGTGCTGCTCGTCGGGCTGCTGGACGCGCTCGGCGTGCTGCCCACTCCCCCGGTCGGCTCGGCGGCCTGGTGGGCGTGGCGCGTACCGTGGCTGCTCGCGCTGGCCGCGGTGCTGGCCGTCCTGGTCGCCGTCTTCGGCCCGGTCGAGGCCCGCACCCGCCGACCGCCCGCGACCGGGCCGGCCGGGGTGGGTGGCCGGCGGCTGCGCGCCGGCCTGGCCGTCGCCGGGTACGCGGGCGTGCTCGCCGGCCTGCTGCTGAACAGCCTGGCGCCCAAGACCGCGCCGGAGCCGCTGGGCCTGCCCGCCCCGGCGCTGGTGGCGTACCTGGCCGGGGCGGGCCTGCTGCGGCTGCTCAGGTCCGGACGGGCAGGACGGCACCGGCCGGGTTGACGCTCACCCCCCGATCGAGCTGCCGATGGCGTCGACCATGATCGCCAGGCCCTCCCGGGCCTCGTCCTCGGTGAGCGTCAGCGGCGGGCCCATCCGGATCACGTTGCCGTACAGGCCGCCCTTGCCCACCAGCAGGCCGCCGGCCCGGCACGCCTCGAACACGCGGGTGGTCAGCGCCGCGTCCGGCTCGACGGTTCCCGGGTGGACGAACTCGACGGCGAGCATCAGGCCCTTGCCGCGCACCTCGGCGACCTGGTCCAGCCCGGCGGTGGCCGCGCGCAGGCCGTCGCCCAGGATCGCGCCGACCCGGGCGGCGTTGGCCTGGAGGTCGTGGTCGAGCAGGTAGTCGAGCACCGCGTTGCCGGCGGCTGTGGAGACCGGGTTGCCGCCGAACGTGGAGAAGCTGATCGCCGGCACCGACTCCATCACCTCGGCCCGGCCGACCACCCCGGCCAGCGCGAAGCCGTTGCCGATGCCCTTGGCGAAGGTGAGCAGGTCCGGCGTCACGCCGTGCGCCTGGTAGCCCCAGAAGTGCTCGCCGGTACGGCCCCAACCGGTCTGCACCTCGTCGCTGATCAGCAGGATGCCGTGCTCGTCGAGCACCTTCTTCCAGGCGGCGAAGAGCCCGTCCGGGCCGTGCACGAAGCCGCCGACGCCCTGGACCGGCTCGGCGATCAGGCAGGCCACGTCGCCGGCGGTCTGGGTGGCGAGCACCTCGCGCAGGTCCTCGACCGCCGCGTCGACCCGGTCGGCGGCATCCAGCCGGGCCAGCAGCCCGCGCAGCCGTTCCCCGGAGTGGAGCCAGGCCACCTGTAACGGGTTGAGCGCGCTGGCCGACCAGCCGCGGTTGCCGGTGACGCCCATCGTCGCGTACGACCGGCCGTGGTAGCTGTTGCGGACCGCGAGGATCTGGTGCGAGCGCCGGTGGTTGGTGGCGACCAGCAGCGCGGCCTCGTTCGCCTCGGTGCCGGAGTTGGTGAAGAAGACGCGGGCGTCCGGGATGCCGGAGAGCCGGGCGATCTTCTCGGCCAGCTCGACCTGCTGACGAATCAGATAGAGCGTCGAGGTGTGCACGAGGCCGGTACGTAGCTGCCGCTCGACCGCCTCCCGGATCTCCGGGATGTCGTGACCGACCATCGTGGTCAGCACCCCGCCGAAGAAGTCCAGATAGGTCCGGCCGGCCGCGTCGGTGACCCGGCGGCCGGAACCGGCGACGAGTTCCAGCGGTTCGGCGTAGTAGAGCGGCATCCAGGTCGGGAGCACGGCCCGGTGCCGGGCCAGCAGGTCGTCGGAGGTCATCGGCGCACCCTTCAGCGGAGGTGGATCCCCGCACGCTCCCACCACGACCGGGGCCGGGACAACCGGCACTGCGCGAGTCGGCCCGGCGGTAGCATCCGCCGGGTGCGGACGGAACAGGTGACGCTGCCGGGCGGCGCGGCGGGGACGACGCGGGAGCGGCTCCTCGCCGGGGTCCGGTCCTGGGTGGAGTCCACGCCGGTGCGGCGTCTCGTGACGCACTTCGGCGGCGACTGGCCCGACGGCGACCTGGCGGCGGTGCTGGCCGGGCTGGACGCTTTCTCCGCCCGCCGCTGGGACTTCCGGCAGGGGCGGGAACGCCCGGACGCCCGCGAGCCGGCGTTCGACCCGGCCACCGCCGGGCTGGTGCTGAGCGCCGCCGCCGAGCTGGGCCTGGTCCGCGCCGTCGCGCCGGCCCGATCCGGGTACGCGCACCTGCTGGTGCTCGGCGGGCTGGCGCACGCCTGCCTGCGGCGCACCGCGTACGCGGCGGTGCTGGCCCGGACGGCGGCGGAGGTGACCGGCGAGGTGGCGGTGCTGGGCAGCTTCCGGCCCCTCTCCGCGGCGGAGTCCCGCACGCTCGACGCCGCCGGGCTGTCCGGCTGCGCCACCGAGGTGGACGTCCTCGACGCCGGCGTGCGGCTGGCGTTCGGGGTGACCGAGCCGGACGACGAGCGCGGCGAGCCGGCCGGTCATCCGCACCGGGCCTGGTCCTCGCGCACCTACCGGCCGGCCGGGCTGCCCCCGGTACGGGTGCTCGCCGCGCCGTCGAGCGAACCGGACCGCCGTCGCGCGCACACCGCCGACACGCAGCGGTTCTGGGCCGAGCACGTGCGGCTGCGCGCGGGCGACCCGGTGCTGATGGTGACCGCCCCGATCTACGTGCCGTTCCAGCACTGCGACGCGCTGCGGACGCTCGCCGTGCCGTACGGGTGCGGCATCGAGACGGTAGGGGTGGATCCGGCCGCGCGCGCCGCGGTCGACGTACCGGAGCCGACCCTGACGCCGGGCCGCTACCTCCAGGAGATCCGGTCGGCGCTGCGGTCGATGCGCGCGCTGCACGCGACGCTGGCGTCCGGCTGAACCGGCGCGCGGGCCGGTGCCCGGCGAATCGCCGCGCACCGGCCCGAGTGCCGGGTGTCAGTTGACGTAGACCGCCGGGCTGCCGGTCTTGCTGGTGTCCCTCACCGGCGAGTACGTCGCGGTGAAGTACGCGGTGCCGAAGCAGAGCGACGGGCCGGAGAACTTGGTGAGCGGCTGGTTGGTGAAGCTGATCGAGTTGGTGCCGTTGGACGCCGCACCGGTGAGCGAGTTCGTGCTCGTCCGGTAGACGCAGGTGATCGTTCCGAGCAGCGAGTTGAGCACGACGGTGCTCTGGATCGGCGCCGCCGTCGTCCCGGAGATCTTGACGACGCCGGCGCTGGTCACCGAGGTGGTGTAGGGCAGGTTGTTGACCGTCACGCTCTGCACGCCGGTGGTGCCGAAGACGTTCGTCGTGCAGCTGGAGAACGACTGCGCGGTCAGGCTCTCGGTCGCGGTGCCGGGAGCGGTCGGGTTGGTCAGCACCTTGGCGCTGAAGCTGGACGCGGCGCACTTGATGCCGGTGGTGCCGCTGGTCGAGTTGTAGAACGTGGCGTTGGTGCCGCTGCGCAGGCTGGCCTGGATGACGTCGCCCACCGACACGGCGGTGCCGGCGACGGTCGGGTAGGTCAGCACTGCGCTGGCGAGCGAGGTGGTGGGTGCGGCGGAGGCGGGGGCAGCGCCGACCAGACCGGTCAGCAGCGTCAGGGCGGCGAGACCCGCGCCGATACGTCCGTACCTGGGCATGGTTGTTCCTTCCGGCGGTGGGACAGGACACGGTGCCGGCGGCGTCCGGAGTGGACGGAGCCGGTGGGTGCGGCGGCCGGGATGGGGCCGCCGGTGGTGGTGCGCCGTTGCGGCCTCAGCGGGCCGGGCGGCGTGGCGCAGTGCGGCGTCGCCGCGTCACCTGGATCTCTCCGGCCTTGGGGGGACGGGTCCGCGCGGCGATAATGGCAGCCATCCGGCCCTCCTTCGACGCGTTCGGGTGACCGATCAGGAGAGATCACCAGCGGTGACGAGGCATGAACTGAGCGTGTCGAAAGTTATAAACCCCGGAGGGTCGTAAAGTCAACGCATCAAGAAAGGTCGATGAGTGACAGTCCCGAGCCCGCCGTCGCCGGCACCCGTGCCCCTGCCCGGGGCCCGCCACGGCCGCGACCCGGACCGCGCCATCAAGCGCGGCCCGCGCCGGGTGCCGGCCGAGGAGGTGGCGGCGACCCAGCGCGACCGCCTCTTCGACGGGCTGGTCCGGGAGGTCGCCACCCGGGGGTACGACAACGCCCGGGTCAGCGACATCTGCCACGCCGCCGGGGTCACCCGGCCCGCGTTCTACGCGCTGTTCAGCGGCAAACAGGACGCGTTCCTGGCCGCGTACCGGCACGGCATCGCGGTGGTCTCGCACCTGATGGAGGACGCCTACCGCGACGCCGGTCCGGCCTGGCCGGAGGCCGCCCGGGCGGCGCTGCGCACGCTGCTCGACGTGCTGGCGAGCGTGCCCGCCTTCGCCCGGATGGCGCTCGTCGAGGTGGACGCGGCCGGCCCGGACGCCCGCCGGGAGCGCGACGCGCTGCTGCGCAGCTTCCGCCGGTTCTTCGCCGGCACCGGACCGGATCCGGCCGGCGTGGACCGGGAGGCACTGTTGTCCACTGTGGTCGGCGGCATCCACGCCACCATCCGCGAGCGGGTGGCGCAGGGGCGGGCGGAGGAGCTGCCGCTGCTGCTGCCGGCGCTCACGTACGCGGCCACCGCGCCGTTCCTCGGCCCGTCCGAGGCGGGCCGTGTGGCGCGGGCGGCGGGGACGGACGACGGCCCGGCCGCCACCGCGCCCTGCGCGCCCGGCCAGCCCTGACCGGTCGGAAACCGCAGCGGTTTTTCACTTTGGCCGCTTTTGGCAAATGCCGCTCAACGATCTGCTACAGGCAGTTGACCGCCCCTTTACTCAGCGGTAACTTCGGCCTGCGCCCCTCGGCGCGCACATCCTGCGAATCCGACTCGCATCGTCGCAGGTGAATTGATCTCGAAAGGGGCCGGGCATGCCGGAGCAGATCGAGCAGATCGAGACCGATCAACCGAGAAGCGGCGTGCGCTGGCGCCGGTTCGCCGTCACGTTCGGCGCCGTGGCGGCCGGCGCGGCCGGCATGGTGGTGCTGACCGCGCAGGGTGTGCTCGGCGCGCAGTTCGCCATCTCGGGCATGCCGTTCACGGTCACCGCCGACAAACTGGAGGGCACCGGGTTCGAGCAGTTCGCCACGCTCGACCAGATGATCCCGGACAGCCCCAACCAGGGCGACACCGGCGGGCAGGTGCTCGTGATCGTCTCGGCCATCGACAAGGCCGAGCTGACCAATCTCTGCCAGAGCATCAACCTGGGCGGGACCAACCTGCGGATCACCGCCGGCAATTCCGGCAAGCCGGTGAGCGCCCGCACGCTGGTGGTCGACGGTGACGAGATCGCCGGTAACGCCTCCTTCAAGAACATCGACGTCGGGCAGGACGCCAGCACCGTCGACAAGGTCCCCGGGGTCAAGGGCAACCCGGGCGTGTTCGCCCAGCAGGCCGACACCGTGACCATCACCAACCTGCGGCAGAACAACTACGCAACCACCGCCGCCGTCTTCACGCTGCCCAACCTGCGCATGGGCTTCAGCTCCGAAGGGTGCTGACGTGACAGCGGGACAGCACTCGGCGCCCGCCGCCGGCGTCCGTACACGCTGGCGGCGCTGGCGCCGGGCGCGGCCGTTCACCGCCGGGCTGCTCATCGCGCTCGGCGGCGCGGAGATGCTCGTGACGCTGCGCGCGCCACTCGGGGTGCTGCTGCACGTCGGGCCGCAAGGGCTGGCCGCGTACCTGGTCCCGGCCATCCTGGTCATCTGCGGCGTGCTGCTGATCACCACGCCGCAGCAACGCGTCTTCTACGCGGTGCTCTCCCTCGTGCTCGGGCTGGTCTCCTGGCTCACCTCGAACCTGGGCGGGTTCCTGATCGGCATGCTGCTGGCGCTCGTCGGCGGCGCGCTCGCGTTCGCCTGGACGCCGGTCAAGGCGCGGGCGGCCCGCAGCGCCCCGGAGACGAAGCCGGCGGAGACCGTCCCCGAGCCCCGGGAACCGGTCGACAGCTCCGCGCCGACCGAGTCCCTCGACGCGATCCTGTCGGCCGAGCCGGGGCCGCCGAGGAACGCCCGGGCGGAGCGCGGCTGACCGCTCAGCGGGCGGTGTCGGCCACCGCCTGCGCGAACACCTCGGAGCGGTGCTCGAAGTTGCGGAACCGGCCGTAGCTAGGCGCGGCCGGGGACAGCAGCACCACCCCGCCGGCCGGGGTGAGCTTGCGGGACAGCCCGACGGCGGCGACCAGGTCGTCGGCCAGTTCGGTACGCACCGACGGCAGGCCGGACAGCGCCTCCACGATGCGGGGGCCGCTGTCCGGCACGCCGATCACGGTGATCTCCCGGTCGGCCAGGTGCGCGCGCAGCGGGCTGTAGTCCAGCCCTCGGTCGGCGCCGCCGACGATCACGGTCAGCGGCCGTCCCTCGTACGCGTCGATCGCGTGCATGGCCGCGTACGGGCTGGTGGCAAGCGTGTCGTCGACGAACGTGAGCCCGGACGGGTCGGCGATCTCGGTGAGCCGGTGCGCCAGGCCCTGGAACTCGGCGACCGCCACGGCGAGGCTGTCCTTGCGTGCCACCACGTCGACGCCGAGCGCGTCCAGCACGGCCAGCGCGACGCAGAGGTTGCCCTCGTTGTGCCGCCCGACCAGCGGCAGCACCGCGCGCGGGAACAGCGGCGTGTCCCGCAGGTGGAACCACTGCGCGCCGTCCGGCCCGGTGGCCACGTGCGTGGTGTCCGGCGAGCCGGCCCGTACCGCGGCCCGGTCGCCCAGCTCCGCCGCCAGGCGCGGGTCGGCGCCGTTGACCACCACGGCGTGCGGGCCGTGCGCGATCAGGTTCAGCTTGTCCCGGTAGTACTCCCGCTCGCCGCCGTGCGCGTCCAGGTGCTCGGGGAACAGCGCGGTCACCACCGCCACCCGCGGCGAGTCGGTCAGGTCGGAGCACTGGTAGCTGGACAGCTCCAGGACGTACAGCTCCGCCTCCGGCAGGTCCAGCAGCGGCACCCCGATGTTGCCGCCGAACACGTTCGGCCGGTCCATCGCGGTGAGCAGGTGGCTGATCAGGCTGGACGTGGTGCTCTTGCCCTTGCTGCCGGTCACCCCGACGGTCCGGTCCGCGTGGTCGGCCATCCACAGCGCGCTGCCCTGCGTGACGGGCACGGACCGGCGGCGCAGCTCCACCATCCACGGGTGGGTGTTCGGCACGCCCGGCGAGCGGACCACCACGTCGGCGGCGGCCAGGCGCTCGAAGCCCTCCTCGCCGGTGACGAGCGGCGCCGCCGCGGCGAGCGGACCGTCCCAGGGCAGCGTGAGGAAGTTGGCGCTGTCGTCGACGACGACCAGGCCGGCCGGCCCGTGCGCGGCGATCGCGGTCACCGCGGCCCGGCCCTCGCGGCCGGCGCCCCAGACGGCGACATGACGTCCGCGCAGATCAGACAGGCGCACGGGCTCTCCTCGGACTCGGTCGACGCACGGCGGGCAGGGTCCGGCCCAGCCGGACACGGACGGACGAACCAGGGCCTAGTATGGCGTGTGCCCAACGAGCAGCTGCGGCGGATGGACGCCTTCACCTTCCCGTCCTACTCGATCGACTACGCCACCGGCGAGGTCCTGTTCGACTACGCCCTGACCGGTCCCGACGGCGAGCAGCGGTTCACCGAGGTGATCACGCTTCCGCTGCCGGCCGAGCCGGTCTCCGACGCCACAGCGGCGACCCTGGCCCGGGTGCTGGAGCTGCTGCACGTGGTCGCCGGCGTCAGCTACTACAAGGCCGCCGCGCCGCCCCGGCTGGTGCTGCCCGCGCCGCTGGGCGCCGCCGCCGTCGAGCTGGTCACCGCCGTCTACACCAAGGGCCTCGCCGAGTACGCGTACCGCAACGAGCTGCCGCACGTGCTGGAGCTGCGTCCCGAGGTGCCGTCCGGCACCGTGGACCCGGCCGTGCCGGTGGACAACTCCGACCTCCGTCCGCTGTCGGCGGTGGGCGGCGGCAAGGACTCCATCGTCACGCTGGAGGCGCTGCGACGCGCCGGCCTCGACCCGGTGCCGTTCTCGGTCAACCCGAACCACGTGATCGTGTCGGTGAACGAGGCGTCGGACCTGGTGCCGCTGGCCGCCCGGCGGCGACTGGACCCGGTGCTGTTCGAGCTGAACGCCGCCGGCGCGCGCAACGGGCACATCCCGGTCACCGCGATCAACTCGCTGATCGCCGTGGCCACCGCCGTCCTGCACGGGCTCGGCCCGGTGGTGATGTCGAACGAGCGTTCCGCCTCCGACCCGAACCTGATCTGGAACGGCCACGAGATCAACCACCAGTGGTCCAAGGGCGTCGAGGCGGAAGGGCTGCTGCGGGCGGCGCTGGCCGAGCACGCCGGGCTCGTCGAGCCGTACTTCTCGCTGCTGCGCTCCCTGTCCGAGCTGCACATCGCCCGCCTGTTCGCCGAGATCGACCGGTACGACGCGGTGGTGACCAGCTGCAACGCGGCGTTCAAGCTGCGGGACGCGAGCGAGCGCTGGTGCCGCGACTGCCCGAAGTGCCGGTTCGTGTTCCTGGCCATGGCGCCGTTCATGCCGCGGGAGCGGCTCACCGGCATCTTCGGCGGCGACCTGCTGGCCGACGAGTCCCAGGTCCCCGGCTACCGGGAGCTGCTCGGCATCGACGGGCACAAGCCGTTCGAGTGCGTGGGCGAGGTGGAGGAGTCGGTGGTCGCGCTCAGCCTGCTCGCCCAGCAGGAGCAGTGGCGCGACGCACCTGTGGTACGCGCCCTGGTGGCGGCGCTGCCCGACACGGCCTGGCAGGCGGCCGCGACCTCCGACGTGTTCACCCCCGGCGGCGACAACTTCGTCCCCGCCCCCTACGCCAAGACCCTCAC